>NZ_JBKBVU010000259.1:0-3536 GCF_046289365.1 Caldimonas sp.
CCCTCCCCCTGCGTCCCCTCCCTCGGGGGGTTTCCGCAGCGCTTGGGCCCAGCGTGTCGGGCGCGCCCAGCCCAAGCGCTGCCATCCGGCTTGCCCGCCGCGTGATCGGCGACCACAATCACGGCCACCACGCCGCAACGGAGCCTCCATGTCCCAGCCCGTGATCGTCGATGCCGTGCGCACCGCCTTCGGCCGCCGCCAGGGGGCCTTGCGTGAGACCCGTCCGGACGACCTGCTGGCTTTTGCCGTGCGCGGCCTGGTCGAGCGCAGCGGGGTGATGCCAGAGCAGATCGACGACCTCATCGCCGGCTGCGTGAGCCAGGCGGGCGAGCAGGGCGCCAACATCGGGCGGCTGGCGGTGCTGCTGTCGGGCCTGCCCACGCGCGTGGCGGGCGTGTCGCTCAACCGCATGTGCGGCTCCAGCCAGCAGGCCGTGCACTTCGCGGCCCAGGCCATTGCGGCCGGCGATGCGCGCTACGTGATCGCCGGCGGCGTGGAAAGCATGAGCCGCGTGCCCATGTTCCTGGACGTGACGCTCGGCCGCTTCGAGTTCACCGGTTTCGAGGCGCTGAACCCGGCGCTGCGGCAGCGCCATGCCCTGGTGCATCAGATCGAGAGCGCCGAGCGCATCGCCGAGCACTGGGGCCTGTCGCGTGCCGACTGCGACGCGTTCGCGAAGGAAAGCCATCGCCGCGCCCATGCCGCGGCCGAGGCCGGCCGCCATCGCGAAGTGCTGCCCACACCGGGACTGGATGCCGACGGCCGGCCGATCACGCTGGTGCGCGACGAAGGCATCCGCGCCGTGCTCGACGAGGCCCGCATCGCTGCGATGGCCCCGGTGATGCGCCCGCCGGGGCAAGGGGTGGTGACGGCGGCCAACGCCAGCCAGATCTCCGACGGCGCGAGCGCCGTGCTGCTGGCCGACGAAGCCACCGCCCGCGCCGACGGCCTCACGCCCAAGGCGCGCTTTCGAGCGCGCGTGGTGGTGGGCTCCGACCCGGTGATGCAGCTCAGCGGGGTGATCCCCGCCACCCACGAAGCCCTCCGGCGCGCCGGCATCGGCGTGGCCGATTTGGACTGGATCGAGGTCAACGAGGCCTTCGCCAGCGTCGCCCTGTGCTGGGCGCGCGAGTTCCGGCCCGACCTGGCCAAGCTCAACCCCTGGGGCGGCGCGATCGCCCACGGCCACCCGCTGGGCGGCACCGGCGGCGCGCTGCTGGCCAAGATGCTGCACGGCCTGGAAGCCACCGGCGGCACCCTGGGTCTGCAGGTCATGTGCATCGGCCACGGCATGGCCACGGCCACCGTGATCGAGCGGGTTTGAACCTGCCGGATCCAGTCAAGATTGTGAATACGAATAATTCCTAAATACAATGGCGGGCCCGACCCAAGGAGTCCGTCATGAAACACTTGGTCCTGAGCCTGGCCGTGCTGGCCGCCTTTCCGGTGGCGGCCCAGGCCCCGTCGGCCGCCGCACCTGCGGCTGCCGCGGCCGTCACGGCCTCGGCGGTGGTCCGCCACCACGCCGCCCTCGTGCATGCGAGCTACGAGGACACTCTGGCTGCGGCCCGGGCGATGCAAAAGGCCATCGCCGCCTTCCTGGCGGCACCGTCGCAGCAGACCCTGGCCGCCGCACGCCGGGCCTGGCTCGATGCCCGTGAGTTCTACGGTCAGACCGAGGCCTACCGCTTCTACGGCGGCCCCATCGACGACGATGACGGCCCCGAGGGCCGGCTCAATGCCTGGCCGATGGACGAGTCCTACGTCGACTATGTCGAAGGCCAGCCGAAGGCCGGCCTGATCAACGACCGGCGCCAGCCCCTGACCAAACAGGCGCTGATCGGCCTGAACGAGCGCGGTGGCGAGGAGAACATCGCCACCGGCTGGCACGCCATCGAGTTCATGCTCTGGGGCCAGGACCTGTCCGAGACCGGCCCGGGCAATCGCAGCTTCGAGGACTTCATCGACGGCAAGCGCCCCAACGCCGACCGCCGCCGCACCTACCTGCGCCTCGTCACCGAGATCCTCATCGATGACCTGACCGCCCTGGTGCGCGCCTGGGCGCCGGGCGTGAAGAACAACTACCGCGCGGCGTTCGAGCGCGGTGGCAACGAGTCCTTGCGCAAGATGCTGGTGGGCCTGGGCTCGTTGTCGCGCGGCGAGCTGGCCGGCGAGCGCCTGGAGGTGGCCCTGGCCAGCCAGGACCAGGAAGACGAGCACTCCTGCTTCTCCGACAACACCCACCGCGATGCCGTGGCCAATGCCAAGGGCATCGAGAACGTCTGGCTGGGCCGCTACCAGCGCGCCGACGGCCGCATGCTGCAGGGCCCCAGCCTGCGCGACCTCGTGGCCGCGAAGGATGCGGCCCTGGCCGAGCGCACCACCGCGCAGATCCGCCGCTCGGTGCGGGCCACCGAGGCCATCCAGGCCCCCTTCGACCGCGAGATCCTGGGCGGGCCCGATGCGCCCGGCCGCCAGCGCGTGCAGGCGGCCATCGACAGCCTCACGCAGCAGAGCAAGGACCTGGTGGACGCGGCGGCGGCCATCGGCATCACCCAGCTCACGCTCGTGCAGCCGTGACAGCCCGCGGCTTCGTGTGCCTGGCGCTGGCCCTCGTGGCCAGCCCGCTGGCCCGGTCCGACACGGCCCCGGCCGAGGCCGACCCCCTGGGCGAGCGCACCGGCGGCGCCACCACCGTGTGGGCCACCGGCAAGAACGCCTTCTCCTTCCCGGCGGCCAACCTGAGCGATGCCGAGCGCACGCGCTTCGTGATCGGCAACTCCTTCTTCAAGCGCAACTGGGTCATCGCGCCGGCCTCCACCACCGCGCGCGACGGCCTGGGCCCGCATTTCATTGCCCGCTCCTGTGGTGCCTGCCACGCGCTGGACGGCCGTGGAGCCCCGCCTGACTTGCGCAAAGGCCTGGCCGACGAACAGCCCCTGGCCCTGCTGCTGCGCCTGTCGGTGCCCGGCACCGACGCCCACGGCGGGCCCAGGCCCGAGCCGGTGTACGGCGACCAGTTCACCAACGCCGCCGTGCCGGGTGTGAAGCCCGAAGGCCAGATCACGATGCGCTGGAAGCCGATCCACGGCCGCTTCGCCGATGGCACGCCCTACACCCTGCAGCAGCCGCTCTACGGCTTTGCCCAGCTCGGCTACGGGCCGATGGCCAAGGACGTGAGGGTCAGCCCGCGCATCGCGCCGCAAGTCATCGGCATCGGCCTGCTCGAAGCCATTCCCGAGGCCGAGATCGAACGCAATGCCGCCGAGCAGGCGGCGATGCCCGGGCCCATCAAAGGCCAGCCCAACCGCGTGTGGGACGTGGTGGCGCAGCGCGAGATGATCGGCCGCTTCGGCTGGAAGGCCAATGTGGCCACCGTGGCGCACCAGACGGCCGGCGCCTTCCTGGGCGACATCGGCATCACCTCGTCCTTCTTCCCTGAGGAAGCCTGCACGCCGAAGCAGACGGACTGCCGCGCCGCACCCCGCGGCGCGCGGGGCCAGGCCCCCGAGATCGACGACAAGAAGCTCAACGAC
>NZ_JBKBVU010000260.1:0-3529 GCF_046289365.1 Caldimonas sp.
CGGCATCGGCCAGATCAACGCAGCCGTCGGCCAGCTCGACCAGATGACCCAGCAAAACGCCGCCCTGGTCGAGCAGTCCGCCGCCGCCGCCGAGTCCCTGCGCGAACAGGCACAGCGACTGGCTCAGGTGGTCGCTGCGTTCCAGATCGGCCGTGAGGCGCCAGGCGCTGTCGATCCGGCACCAGCCTCCCCCCCTGCCGTCGCGCAAGCGGCCTCCCTGGCCGATGCGGTGATCCGCAAAGCGAAAACCTCGCCGGCCCCGGCCGCCCCCGCGCCGACCCCGCAAGCACGCCGTGCTGCCGCCGTGGCCCCGGCACCGTCGCCCAAGGCCGTCCAGCCTTCGCCCAAGCTGTCCGACGACGACTGGGAAACCTTCTAAGACATTGACGAACACGCGAGGAGACACACTCATGAGCTTTCTGCATGCCTTGGCCCACACCCGGATCGCCACCCGCCTGGCAGTGGCCTTGGGGCTGCTGATGCTGCTGATGATCGGCGTGAGCAGCTACAGCGTGAAGAAGCTCAGCGACACCACGGCAGTGATCGAACGCCTGACCGAACGCGAGACGGCCCTCATGCAGGTGGTCGGGCAGTGGAAGTCGCTCGTCGAGATCAACGTGCTGCGCATCGTCACACATTCGCGTCTGGGCACCGGCGACTTCCCTGACCAGCTCATGAAAGACTACACCGCCGACTCCCAGCGCATCGACGCGCTGCAGCAGCAGATCCAGGCCGCGATCGACGACTCGGCCTTGAGCGCCCAATACGGGCAGATCGAGACCTTGCGCAAGTCCATCCTCGCCTATGGCCCGCGGATCCGGGAACTGCGCGACAGCGGCGACTACTTCGCACTGGAGCAGTTGCTCGACGGCGACTTCGAGAAGACCCGCAAGGCCTACATCGAAGGCATCGACGGGCTGCAGCGGTCCATCCAGGAGCGGGCCCGCCAGGCCTTCGCCGCCGCCCAGGCCGACACACGTTCGGCCGCTTTCGTCTCCGTGGCCCTGGTCCTGGCCAGTCTGGCGTTCGCGGCCGTCTTCGGATGGTGGTTGAGCCGGTCGATCTCCCGCCCCATCGCCAGCGTCGTCCACCACGCCCACGCGATCGCAGCCGGTGACCTGTCGTCGAACGTCGAGGTGACGGCCGGCGGCGAAGCCGGTGAGCTGCAGGCTGCGCTGGCCGAGATGCAGGCCTCGCTGCGCCGCATGGTGTCCCAACTGCACCTGGCCACCGAGAACATCAACACCGCCAGCAGCGAGATCGCCCAGGGCAACCACGACCTGAGCGCGCGCACCGAGCAGGCTGCCTCCAGCCTGCAGCAGACCGCCTCGTCGATGGAACAGCTCACGGGCACCGTCGGCCAAAGCGCCGAGAGCGCCCAGCAGGCCAGCCAACTGGCCCGCAGTGCCGCCGAAGCGGCGCAGCGCGGCGGCACCGTCGTCTCCCAGGTCGTCGCCACCATGGACGAGATCAATGCCTCGTCCAAGAAAATCGCCGACATCATCGGCGTCATCGATGGTATTGCCTTCCAGACCAACATCCTGGCGCTCAATGCCGCCGTCGAGTCGGCCCGCGCCGGTGAACATGGCCGCGGCTTTGCCGTCGTCGCCGGCGAGGTGCGCAACCTCGCCCAACGTTCGGCCGAAGCGGCCAAGGAGATCAAGGCGCTCATCGGCGCCTCGGTCGACAAGGTCGAAGGCGGCTCGCGTCTGGTGGCCGATGCCGGGGCCTCCATGCAGGAGATCGTGGCGGCCGTGCGGCGTGTCACCGACATGATCGGCGACATCTCCGCCTCCACCCAGGAACAGAGCTCTGGCATCGGCCAGATCAACCAGGCCGTCACGCACCTGGACCAGATGACCCAGCAAAACGCCGCGCTGGTCGAACAATCGGCCGCCGCTGCCGAGAGCCTGCGTGAACAGGCCCAGCGCCTGGCGCAGCTCGTGTCGCAGTTCCGCCTGGAAGCCGCATCGACGGCAACGGCCTGATGTTGCCCTCAAGCGCCCTCGCGCACCGCCGATAAACCCGAGAAGGACCCGGGCCGCGCCCGGGGCGCTTCCCGCCGAATCATTGTCCATCGACCGAAGAGTGACCACCATGGGTGCCAACGAAGCCTTCATCGACCCGCATGTCCGCCCCCGCGAATACCTCACCTTCCGACTGGGGGGCGAGGAATACGGCATCGACATCCTTCGCGTGCAGGAGATCCGCTCCTACGAGGCGCCCACCCGCATTGCCAATGCGCCCCCGCACATCAAGGGGGTGGTGAACCTGCGCGGCGTGATCGTGCCCATCGTGGACCTGCGCATCCGCTTTGCCACCGCCCAATGCGAATACAACGACTTCACCGTGGTCGTCGTGCTGCACGTGGCCGGTCGTGTCGTCGGTGCGGTGGTCGACGCGGTCAGCGACGTGCTGGAGATCGCCCCCGACAGCATCCGGTCGGCTCCTGAGATGAACTCCGTGGTGGACGCCGGCTGCATCGTCGGCCTGGCCAACATCGCCGAGCGCATGCTGATCCTGCTCGACATCGAAAAGCTGATGGCCGACCCGGCCATGGGCCTGACCGACTGATTTCTGCGGAGACTTCCATGCAAGTGATGAACCTGATGCGGCATTTCACCATCCGCACGCGCATGGTCGGCGCGATCGCCGTGGTGCTGACCCTGCTGGCCATCGTGGGCGGCGCGGGTCTGGTCGGCATGTTCCGCATGCAGTCCATGAACCAGCACTTCATCGACAACGCCTATGCAAAGGCCGCCCTCGTCTCTGAGCTGCGGCAAAGCCTGGCCCACCTGCGCCGCTACGAAAAGGACATGATCATCTTCTACGAGCAGCCCGCGCGCGTGTCCGAGACCCACGAGCTGTGGAAGCAGACCGCCGCCAAGGTCAACGAACAGGTACGGGCGCTGCGCGCCCTGGCCAGCGGCAACGATGCCGAACTCCTGCAGGCCATCGGCAAACACATGGAGGACTACCAGAAGGCCTTTGCCCCCGTGGCCAACCAGCTCGAGGCCAGCGGCTACGACTCGGCCACCACGGCCGACAAAGTGATGTTCCGTGCCTATGCAGCGCTGAACGACCTGGACAAGGCTTTCCAGACCCTGGTGGCGCAGCTCAACGACGAAGCCACCCGCTCAGGCCAGGCCGCGCAGGACGCCGCCCGGCTCACCATCCTCCTGTTCGGGGCGGCGGTAGTCCTGGCCACGGTGGTGGTCGTGCCGCTGACCTTGCTGAACATGCACAGCATTTGCAAACCCATCGTGGAAGCCCGCGCGCTGGCCGGCGCCATCGCCTCGGGCGACCTGACGCGCCCTGTGAGCACGCAGGGACGCGACGAAATCGCCCAGCTGCTCGAAGCGCTGCGCCAAATGCAGGAGTCTTTGCGTCAGATCGTCGGCCAGGTGCACGCCTCCACCGAATCCATCGCCACGGCCAGCGCCGAGATTGCGCAAGGCAACCAGGACCTGAGCAGCCGCACCGAGCAGGCCGCCAGCAGCCTGCAGCAAACCGCCTCGTCCATGGAGCA
>NZ_JBKBVU010000261.1:0-3515 GCF_046289365.1 Caldimonas sp.
GTCGATGTCGCCGCCGGCCAGCAGCGCAGGCAGCGTGGAGGCAAAGCGCAGTCGCTTGCCCGTGGCGGCCAGGTAGAGCGGCTTGATGCCGAAGCGGTCGCGTGCCAGCGTGAGGCGGCCGCTGTCGCGTTCCCATACCGCAAACGCAAACATGCCCTGGAAGCGCGTCACGCAGTCGCGGCCCCAGGCATGGAAGCTCTTGAGCACCACTTCGGTGTCTCCGTCGGAGAAGAAGCGGTAGTCGAGGGCCTCCAGCTCGCGGCGCAACTCGCGGTAGTTGTAGATGCAGCCGTTGAAGACCAGGGTGAGCCCCAGCGCCGCGTCGGTCATGGGCTGCTGGGCGTGCTCCGACAGGTCGATGATGCGCAACCTGCGGTGGGCCAGGGCGACGGGGCCCTGCTGGAAGAGGCCGGCGCTGTCGGGGCCTCGGGGTTGAAGGATCTCGCCCATGCGGGCGACCGTGCCGGGGTCGGCGGTGAAGGTGCCGAAGTGCACCTCGCCTGCAAAACCACACATCGGTGTGCTGCCTCCGTGGAAGGGGAAGAGCCAACCGACTGTGCCCCAAGACAGGGGTCAGATCAAATCTTCTGCCTTTAACTGCACGGCTGGGTGCGGCATCCCGCTGTCAACTTGCGCGATCTCGATTTGCTGCTCTCCCGCATGAACAGGGGCGATGCGGGCCATAACCCCTGCCCCAAGGGTCAAGTTGGGTTGACCGTTGCCGATATGGTGACGAGCATGTTTGTGATCCGAACCGTGGAGTGCTGTCGATGAATCGTCGTCGTTGGGCCCTGGCGTCCAGCCTGATCATGGCCCTGGGGGGCTGCGCCGCACCGCCGGTGCCCGTCGAGCCTGCGCCGCTGGCTCAGCCGGATCGTCCGGTCGCGGCGCCCCTGCGGGTGTGGGTGCTCACCTTTTCACATCAGCTTCTGCAGATCGATCCGGACCGTCCACAGCAGGTGCTGCAACGGGTGCCGCTGCAGGGCCTGGCCCATGGCGAGGCGATCGTCGGCATCGACTACCGCGTCGCTCGCGGCCAGCTCTATGCGCTGAGCAACCAGGGCCGCCTGTACACGCTCGACCCCGCCCAAGGGCGGCTGCTACGCCTGGGCACGGCCGATTGGCCGCTGCGCCTGCACGGCAGCGCGATCGGTTTCGATTTCAACCCGGCCGCCGACCGCATTCGCATCGTCACCGGGCGCGGCCAGAACCTGCGCGCCCACCCCGACACCGGGGCGCTGGTGGACGCCGACCCGAACGCTGACGGCTTCCAACCCGACGGCGACTTGCGCTATGCCGATGGCGACCCGAACGCCGGGCGCAGCCCGCGCATCGAGGCCGCGGCCTACACCTATAACAAGCAGGACGAAAAGCTCACCACGAACTACGCCATCGACGCCGGCCTGGGGCTGCTGGTGCGCCAGGGTTCGCCGGAAGGCGCGCAGCCGATGGTGTCGCCGAACACCGGTCAACTCTTCACCGTGGGCTCGCTGGGCCTGCCCACGCCGCTGCGCCAGGTGTCCTTCGACATCGCCGACCTCGACAACACGGCGCTGGCGGCGGTGACGCTGCCGCGCGAGCGCGTGTCGCGGCTGGTGCGCATCAACCTCGACACGGGCCGTGCCCGGATGGTGGGCGTGATCGGTGCGGGCGAGCCGGTGCGTGCGCTGGCCATCGAACCGTGAGGGCGCTCGACCATGCGAGGCGGGCTGTTCCTGGGGTGGGGGGTCGTGGCGGCGCTGCAAGCGACCGCCGCCTGGGCGGCCGACGTCACGGTCAGTGTGGTCGATGCCCAGGGCCGCTCGCTCGACGAGGCGGTGGTGGCCTTGCTGCCCCGTGGGAGCGTCCCGCCGCTGCCGCCCGGGGCCCAGGCGGTCATCGAGCAGCGCGCACGCCAGTTCCTGCCGCGGGTGACCGTGGTGCAGACGGGCACGCCGGTGCATTTTCCCAATCACGACACGGTGCGCCACCACGTCTATTCTTTCTCGCCCATCAAAACCTTCGAGATCAAGCTCTACGTCGGCACGCCCGCGCAGCCGGTGGTCTTCGACAAGCCGGGCACGGCGGTACTGGGCTGCAACATCCATGACCAGATGGTGGCCTGGGTGCACGTGGTCGACACGCCCTGGTTCGCGGTGACCCGCGACGGCAGGGCCCGCATCACGCAAGTGCCTGCGGGCGCCTACCAGCTCCAGGTGTGGCATCCGCGCTGGCCGCAGGGGCAGGCGCCCCATCGCCAGCCGCTCACGCTCGAGGCCCGCGGGGCCGAGGTGGCGGTGCGTCTCGAGGTGAGTCCCTGATGCCGGCGCGGACCGATCGCACGCTGCGGGCTTGGCTCTCGCGCCGGCTGAGCCGGCGCATCGTCACGCTGTTTCTCGGGCTGCTGCTGGCGGTGCAGGCGCTGAGCTTCCTGGCCACCCGCGAGAGCGTCGCTCGCAATGCCCGCGGTCAGATCGCCCAGGAGCTGCAGCTCGGCGAGCGCGTGTTCCGACGCCTGCTGGCGCAAAACGCACAGAAGCTCAGTGACGGCGCCACGTTGCTGGCGTCCGACTACGGCTTCCGTTCGGCGGTGGCCACCAACGACACCGACACCATCGGCTCGGTGCTGCTCAATCACGGCGAGCGCATCGGGGCCTCGATCGCGCTGCTGCTCGACACGCGCTTTGCGCTGCGCGCCGCCGCCCAGCAGGAGGCGACGGCCCTGATGCCGGCCGTGCACCGCCTGGCCGAGCGCACGGCCTTCGGCACGAGCCAGCGGCCGGCCAGCGAAGTCGTCGCGTTGGGCGGCCAGGCCTATCAACTGGTGATGGTGCCCCTGCGGGCTCCGCTGGTGATCGGCTGGGTCGTGATGGGCTTCGACATCGGCCCCGCGCTGGTGCGCGACATGCGCGAGATCACCGCCTTGCAGACCAGCCTGCTCGTGCGTCCCGATGACCGCGGGTCGTGGCGCGTCGGGGCCTCCACGCTGACGCAGGACCTGGCGGCTGCGCTGACCACGGTGGACTGGGAGGGCAGTGCCCCCTCCGCAGCCGTGCAGCGCGCCTCCTTGATGATCGAAGGCGAGGACTTCAGCGCCCGCAGCTTCGTGCTCAACCCGGACGACGGCGGCAGCGTGCGCGCGGTGCTGATGCGCTCGGTGGACGAGGCCGTGGCGCCGTATCGGCAGCTCCAGCTCGTGATGGCGATGATCACCCTGCTGGGGGTGGTCGTCTTTGCGGCCGGCAGCGTGCTCACTGCGCGGCGCATCACCACCCCGGTGCGCGCCCTGGTGCGGGCGGCCGAACGCCTGGGCCAGGGCGATTACCACGCTCCCGTCGAGGTGAGCAGCGCCGACGAGATCGGCGAACTGGCCCAGGCCTTCGAGCACATGCGCGTGAGCGTGGACGCCCAGCAGCGCGAAATCACCCGCTTGGCCTACTGGGACAGCCTGACCGGCCTGCCCAACCGTGCCCAGTTCCGGGTGTCCGCCTCGGCGGCCCTGGCCGAGGCGTGCCGCCCTGCGGTGCTGGTGCCCG
>NZ_JBKBVU010000262.1:0-3482 GCF_046289365.1 Caldimonas sp.
GCGGCATCGCCGCGCCCGAGGCGTGCGTCCAGGTCTCGGCGACCAGCTCGGCCAGGCGCTGCCACACCGCATCGCGGGCCGTATCGCCCATCAGCACGCGGTGCTCGACGAGCCAGCATTCCTTGCCGCGCCCGAAGGCCCAGATCGAGGCCTCGATGCGATCCTTCTGCACGTCGGCGCCGCCGACCAGCAGCAGGCCGCCTGCGGGCACCGTGCCGATGCGGTAATCCTCGCGCCGTTCCAGCAGGCGCTGCCAGTCGGGGGCTTCGCCTTCCTCGACCCAGGTCTCACCCAACTCGGTGTTCTTGAAGGTCTTGATCGCCGCAGCCGACCCGGTTTCCTTGCTGACCGCCGCCTCCCAGGCCGCGGCGATGTCGCGCCAGGCGCGCCAGCCCAGCGGGCTGTACAGGGACGACAGGTGAAAGCCCGCCGTCTTGCCCTGCGCCGTCGCGCGCCACTGGCCGTGCTCGAGCATCCAGGTCTTGTGGTGCTCGGCAATGGGCGCCTCGCAGGATTCGCAGACGTAGGCCGCCGTCTCCGGACGGCCCTTCTCCCAGCGCAGCCGATCGAAACGCAGCCATTGCCGGTGGCCGCAGTGCGGACAGGGCACGAAGTAGCGGCGCTGGTCGCTGGCCTCGTACTCGCGTTCGATGGCCGAGGACCCCGCGATGGTGGGCGTCGAGACGATGAAGATCTTGCGTCGGGCAAAGGTGCGGGTGCGCGCCTCGGCGAGCGAGATCGCATCGCCTTCACCCTCGACATCGAGCGGATAGCCGTCCACCTCGTCGAGGAACAGATACCGCACCGGCATCGAGCGCAGGCCCACCGCGCTGTTGGCCCCGGTCATCACCAGCACGCCGCCGCGAAACTCCTTGGCCAGGATCGTGTTGCCCGAATCCCGGCTGCGTGCCGGTGCGATGAGTTCGGAGAGCACCGGCGACTCCTCGATCAGCGGGTCGATGCGCTGCTTGGAGGCGCGCTTGGCCATCTCCACCGTGGGCCACACCGCCATCATCGGCCCGGGGGCGTGGTGGATCACGTAGCCGATCCAGTTCGAACCCATCTCCGTGGCGCCGAGTTGGGCGGCCTTCATGAACACCACCCGCTCGATGGGCGAAGTGGGCGACAGGCAATCCATGATCTCGCGCAAGTAAGGCGTGCGGCTCGTGCGCCAGCGCCCCGGCTCGCTCGAGGCCTTGCTGGACAGCACCCGGTGGCGGTCGGCCCACTCGGAGACCGTCAGCAGCGGATCGGGCGTGAGCCCTTCGCGCCAGGCGCGCTCGATCGCGTCGGCGCCGTCGTACTCGATCATCGTCAGTCCACGCGTGGCCGCAGTTCGCCCAATTCCTGTAAGTGCTCGCGCACGGCCGCATCCAGCGCCACGTGCAGCGCGTGGGGCTCGACGCCAAGCCGTGCGGCCATCTGCGCCGAGATGCGCGCCGGCCAGTTCAGCCACGCATCGCGCTCGGTGCGCGCGAGCTTGAACACATGCGCCACCGCCTGCGCGCGGTCGACGAGCTCGCCCTTGCGCTGCGCCAGCTCCACCTTGTGGAGCTGGGCCTTGAGCACCTCGTTGACCGTGCGCGCCTGCAGCAACGACGTGCCGCCAGTCGGCAACGGCGGGGGGACGGGGTCGGGGATCTCGCGCTCGGGACGGGCCTGCGGCTTCTTGGTATCGAACTTCTGCGGCTCAGGCGTTCGCCGAGGCTGCACGGTGTTGCGCGCCCACTGCGCGTCGGCCGTCTCGGGGTCGATCGTGCCGTCGGCAAGCGTCGTGATGCGCCCGGTGTCGATGGCCTTTTTCACGGCCACGTGCGACACGCCCCGGTGGCGCGCGTAGGCGCGAATGGAAAGACCCATCGTCACCTTCTTCAATCATTTGTTCGTCATTCCTGCACATCGAGCTTGGCTTTCCTCGGGAACAGCGCGTTCATCACGGCACGCCAACCACCATCGAAAGGATCCCCGATGAACGCCAACACTCTCGATACCCTGGCCACGAAGCTGGCCGAAGCGGCGCTGACCATCCTGGTGCGCAGCTGCCGCACCGAGGTGGCGGCCGCCAGCCGCGACGACCTGGAGGCCGCCTGCGCGGCGATGCGCGCCAAGGCCAGGCCGGTCATCGACCAGTTGCTCGACGACGCCCGCGCCGCCCCCTGGATCGGCGAGATGGCGTTCCATGCCGCGGCCTTGGAACTCGCGCAAGCCGGCATCGCGGTGCTGCGCAAGGCCTGACTCATCGCGTGAAGCCAAGCAGAAAGCGCTTGGCTTCACTGCCGAACAGCGCGTTCATCACGTCACGCCAACCACACCGAGAGGAACCCGCCATGCACCCCATCGACACCCTCCTGACCCAGATCGCCCAGCAGCATCTCGGCATCGAGACCTTGCAAACCCGCCACTCGGACAGCCTGGATTTCCACGACCTGGCGGTGTGGAACATCCGCGCCGCGCTGGAGGCGGCCTTCAGCGCGGGACTCGAACAAGGTCGCCGTGCCAAGTCGCCGGATGAGGCCAACCGCTGATTGCGAAAGGCCCATGCCAAGCAGAAACGCTTGGCTTGGGCCCCGAACAGCGCATTCATCCCGTCACCCGATCCACCCCTGCGAAGGAGCAAGCCCATGACCACCACCAACCTGACCCCGGCCCAGCACGCCATCCTGGCCTACGCCATCGAGCACACTGGCGGCAAGATCGACTGGTTCCCCGAGCACATCAAAGGCGCAGCGCGCCAGAAGGTGCTGGGCGGCCTCGCCAACCGTTCCCTGATCGCCCCCGCGGGGACCGACTGGTTCGTCGCCGCCGAGGGCTACGCCGCCCTGGGGCTGCCACGCCCGGGCGCGAAGACATCGCGCGTGGGCTCGTTCGAAGCCCAGCTCGATCGGATCATCGCCAACGCGGAGCAGGCAACCGCTGCGAGCGATCCCGAGTTGGAGGCGGCCGTGACCGCTGCCGAAGCCACGTGGACGCAGGCGAAGGACGATGCGCCGCGTCGCACCCGTGCCGACAGCAAGCAGGCGCAGGTGATCGCGATGCTGCGGCGTCCTGAGGGCGCCACGATCCGCCAGATCATGGAAGCCACCAGCTGGCAGGCGCACACCGTGCGCGGCGCCCTGGCCGGAGCGCTCAAGAAGAAACTGGGCCTGAGCATCGCGTCGGACAAGCCGCAGGGCGGCGAGCGCGTCTACAGAATCATCGAGCAGGACGCCGCCTGATCGAACGCCACGCCATCCGCCTCGCGGGTGGCCTGCTGGCCCGTCCAGTCCTGCCAGCGGCGCACGATCACATCCACGTACTTCGGATCAAGCTCGATCAGCCTGGCGATGCGGCCGGACTTTTCCGCGGCGATCAGCGTCGTGCCCGAACCGCCGAAGGGGTCCAGTACGACATCACCAGGGCGGCTCGAGTTTCGGATCGCCCGCTCGACGAGTTCCACCGGCTTCATCGTTGGGTGCAAGTCGTTCTTCTGCGGCTTCTTGATC
>NZ_JBKBVU010000038.1:0-21653 GCF_046289365.1 Caldimonas sp.
GCGCCACACGCTGCGCCTCGCCACCGGAAAGCGCAGGCGGGCGGCATGCGGCCAGGTGCGAGACCCCCAGCGCCTGCAGCACGTGAGCGATGGCCCGTCGATCGACCGGCCGCCCCACGGCCACGTCCACCAGGGCCAGGTTGTCGGCCACGCTCAGGCTTTCGCTCAGATGCAGCCGCTGCGGCAGCACGCCCAGCCGGGCCGCACGCCAGGCATCACGCTGGCGCGGCGACAGCCGGTGCAGCGGCGTGCCGTCGACCTCGATCTCGCCGGTGGTGGGCGTCAGCAACCCGGCCAGCAAGGCCAGCAGGCTGGACTTGCCCGTGCCCGAAGCCCCACGCAGCAACAGCACGCGCCCGGCCTCCAGCCGCAGGTCGGGAAAGCGCAGCAGCGGGCCGCGCGGATGCTGCAAGCTCAGATCACGCCAGACGATCATCCCGAGCGCACCTTGTGGGCGAAGGTCCGGCGGAACTTCTCCACCTTGGGCGCAACGACATGGGCGCAATAGCCCTGCTCGGGATGCTTCAGGAAATAGTCCTGATGGTAGGGCTCGGCCGGCCAGTAGTTGTCCACCGGGGCGACCTCGGTCACGATGGGGTCCTTCCAGGCCCCGGCTGCCGTCAGCTCGGCGATCATCGCGCGCGCCACACGCTCCTGCCCGGCGTCGTGGAAATAGATCCCCGAGCGGTACTGGGGCCCCACATCATGGCCCTGGCGGTTCGGCGTCGTGGGATCGTGGATCGTGAAGAAGATCTCGAGGATCTCCCGCAGACTGATGCGTTGCGGGTCGAAACGCACGCGCACGACCTCGGCATGACCGGTCTGCCCCGAGCACACCTGTTCGTAGCTGGGGCTGTGCCAGCTCCCGTTCGAATAGCCCGACTCCACGTCGAGCACGCCTTCGACGCGGTCGTACACCGCCTCCAGGCACCAGAAGCAGCCTCCGGCCAGGGTGATCTCTTGCGCTTCGGACATCGCCAGGCTCCAAAGCCGCCAAGCTTAACGAAGCTCGCCGCGGGTCTCGGCTTGGGGCGATGAACTGCAGGGGCTTTCCTGCACAATCGCGGCGTCCCCCCCGGCCTCGATTGCAGCCCATGTCCGACAGCCTCGCGCCCTATCTGCCTTACCTGCTGGCCCTGGTCCTGCCCCCCGGGGTGTTCATCGTGCTGCTGCTGGTCGGCCTGCGCCAATGGCGTCCACGCCGCGCGCTGGGCATCGCCCTGGTGTTGCTGGCCTGTGCGGGGTTGTGGCTGGGCTCGACCACGGGCTGGGCCTGGGTCACCCAGTCCTTCGTGCTCAGGGTGCCGCCGGCGCTCGGCCCCATCGACCTCGATGAGCTGAAAACCCAGGCCAAGGCCCAGGCCAAAGGCAATCCCACTGTGGCCATCGTCGTGCTGGGCGGGGGCCTGGTGCCACGCTCGCCGGATTACCGCCTGTCGGACCTGTCGGCCACCGGCCTGCAACGCCTGCGCTACGGCTTGTGGCTCGCGCGCCAGACCGGCCTGCCGCTGGCCTACAGCGGTGGCATCCCGTATGGACTGCCTGAATCCGTGACGCCCGAAGCCCGAGTGGCTGAACGCATCGCACGGGAAGAGCACGGCACCGCCTTGCGCTGGGTGGAAGACGGCTCGCGCGACACCCGCGAGAATGCCGGCCGCACGGCGGCACTGCTGCGCCAGGCCGGCGTGCGCAAGATCGTGCTCGTCACCCATGTCTGGCACATGCCGCGCGCACAGCGAGCCTTCACCGAGGCCCTGGGTGGCAGCGGCCTGACAATCCAGCCGGCGCCGATGGGGCTGCTGCCCCTGCAGACCTCGCACCTGGCCCACTGGTCTCCAAGCCTGCCAGGGCTGATCGAGAACCGCCACGCCTGGCGCGAGTGGCTCGCCCTGGTGCTGGGATACTGAGACAACGACCGCACCAAGAAGAAACCCCTCCGAGCCTGACCGGCCGGAGGGGGGGTGGCGTGACGCCACGTTTCGGGGCTCCGGAGGGAAGAAGTCCGGGGCTCCTTACGCGCAGAGACTGCGCATCGGAAACACCTGCAACCGTGCAGGCGACTCAAAGATACCGAAGCCAGCCGCCGGACGCCAGTTCGCATTTCCAATGAGCAGGCAGGCCTCCATTACCGCCCGCCATGACCGGGCCCGACGCCCCGCCGTGGGCCTCATGAGAACAAGCGCTCGTACAGCGCGTCCATGCGCGAGCGCACCTGCGCGTCCATCGTGATCAAGCGGCCCCATTCGCGGTGCGTCTCGCCGGGCCACTTGTTCGTCGCATCGATGCCCATCTTGCCCCCCAGCCCCGACACCGGCGAGGCGAAGTCCAGGTAGTCGATCGGCGTGTGTTCCACCAGCGTGGTGTCGCGCACCGGGTCGGCCCGGGTGGTGAGGGCCCAGATCACGTCGGCCCACGAGCGGATGTCCACATCCTCGTCGGTGACCACGATGAACTTGGTGTACATGAACTGCCGCAGGAAGCTCCACACCCCGAACATCAGGCGCTTGGCATGGCCCGCATAGGCCTTGCGCATGCTGATGATGGCCATACGGTAGCTGCAGCCCTCGGGCGGAAGATAGAAGTCCACGATCTCGGGAAACTGCTTGCGCAGGATGGGCACGAACACCTCGTTGAGCGCCACCCCCAGCACGGCCGGCTCGTCAGGCGGCTTGCCGGTGTAGGTGGAGTGGTAGATCGGCGATTCGCGCATCGTGATGCGCGACAGCTCAAACACCGGGAACCAGTCCTGCTCGTTGTAATAACCGGTGTGATCCCCGTAAGGCCCTTCCAGCGCGTGCAGGTAGCCACCCTTCTCCTTCAGGGGCACACCGTGGGGCGAGGTCCCCGTGTACCCCGGCGCCGCCACCGGGATGTGCCCCTCCAGCACGATCTCGGCACTGGCGGGCACCTGCAGCCGGGTCGCCCCCTCGCCGACGGCCGTGTCCACCACCTCGGTGCGCGAGCCGCGCAGCAGGCCGGCGAACTGGTATTCCGACAAGCTGTCGGGCACGGGCGTCACCGCCCCCAGGATGGTGGCCGGGTCCGCCCCCAGGGCCACCGCGATCGGGAAGGGCCGGCCCGGCTGGGCCAGCGCGAACTCGCGGAAATCCAGCGCGCCGCCCCGGTGGGCGAGCCAACGCATGATGAGCTGCCGCGGTCCGATCACCTGCTGGCGGTAGATGCCCAGGTTCTGGCGCACACGCGGATGAGGCACCGACTGCGGCCCACGCGTCACCACCAGCCCCCAGGTGATCAGCGGCGCCACATCCCCCGGCCAGCAATGCTGAATGGGCAGGCGTGAGAGGTCCAGCTCCGCCCCTTCCCAGACCACCGACTGGCACGGCGCCTGCCGCACCACGGCCGGCTTCATGTCCCACAGCGCCTTGGCCATCTGCACCAGTCGGCCAGCGTCCTTGAGCCCGCGCGGCGGCTCGGGCTCCTTCAGCCGGGCCAGCAGTTCGCCAATGCCCCGCAGGGCCTGCACGTCCTCCTCCCCCATCCCGAGGGCCACACGTTTGGGGGTGCCGAACAGATTGCCCAGGACCGGGATGCGGTGACCCACCGGCTGCTCGAACCACAGCGCCGGGCCACCCGACTGGAGGACACGGTCGCACAAGGCCGTCATTTCCAGGTGAGTGGACACTGGCTCGTGAACACGCCGCAGTTCGCCCATGGCCTCCAGCTTGTCAACAAAGTCACGCAAATCTCGGTACTTCATAACCTTGCATAATTAGCAATCGGATTCAAAGGCTTGACTGGTTATTTCGAGCCTTCCTAGAATCCGACCGTCTCCCATCAGGGATAACCCGCACCGGCTGCCGGTGCACTTCACGCTGCCAATGCCATCAACCGCCCACCCGGGCCTTGCATCCTGCAGGCGCCTGACTTTCTAGGGTGGCGGGGCATTATCTCCGCGGGCCAGGCCGGGCCACGACACCGGTCGTCCGGTCCCCGCGGACGGAAAGGAGTGACATGACAGCGACCCACACCCTGCGGCACCGGGTGTCGCAGACAACGCAGTCGATGGCCCGCTGCGTCTCGGTTTTCGTCCGGGACGTCGGCCAAGGCCTGCTCGACATCAGCCACAACGGCCTGGCGCTGCTGGGCCTGCTCGTGCTGGGTGCGACCCTCTTCGGCCTGGGCCGGCCCGACCTGCGCCACCAGTTGGAACAGCATGCCCTGGGCTGGCTGCTCCAGCGCCAGGAGGCACGCCTGAGCGAGGACGAGAGCCTCGTGGCCGCGCTGGCCGAGCCTGAGGCCATCCGGCGCGTCACCGCCGCGGACCCCCGCGAACTCGGCAAGGAGCAGGCCGCGATCGTCCAGTGGATCTCGCGCCGCTACCGCGTCGCGCCCGAGCCGGTGGCCCGGTTGGTCAAGGAGGCCTGGGAGGTCGGTGAACGCACCGGCCTGGACCCCACCTTGCTGCTGGCCGTGATCGCCATCGAATCGAGCTTCAACCCCTTCGCCCAGAGCCCGGTGGGCGCCCAGGGCTTGATGCAGGTCATGACCCGCGTCCACGATGACAAGTACGAGGCCTTCGGCGGCACCCATGCGGCCTTCGACCCGGTGAGCAACCTGCGCGTGGGCGCCCAGATCCTGCGCGAGTACATCAGCCGCGCCGGCAGCCTGGAAGGTGGCCTGAAGTGGTACGTGGGCGCGGCCAACCTGCCCCACGACGGCGGCTATGCAGCCAAGGTGCTGTCCGAGCGCAACCACCTGCGCAACGTGGCCCAGGGCCGCCCGGTGCCCGTCACGGTGCCGCAACTCGTGCGCACCAGCGCCCCGGCCACGGCGCCGGCTGCCGCAGCCTCCGCGCCCGAGACCAATGCTGCCCATCAGCCAAGCGCCGACACCCAGGTGGCCCAGGCCTCCTGAATCCCCAGCTTGCGGCACCCGGCCCGCGGTGCTCCTGCGCACCGCAGGCCGGTGTGCCGCGTTCTCCAGTACACTGCGGCCGTTGCACAACTGGCGATAAGGCCCACCCCGCCCCGGGGTGAGCGCCTGAGGTGGTGAACCACCGGGAAGTGCAGCCGGCGGCCGCCTCGGGCGCCGCCGTTTCGCCGTTCGCCTGGGCAGCCCTCCGATCCAGCACGCGGTATGCGGGTGCGCTGTCGCAGCCGCCGCCGGCACTACGAGAGGGACTTCATCGCACTGAAGAGGACTGCCATGTTCGACCGCTCCACCTCCACCGTCGCCAACGTCGACCCCGAGATCTGGGCTGCCATCCAGCAGGAAAACCAGCGCCAGGAAGACCACATCGAGCTGATCGCCTCCGAGAACTATGCCTCCCCGGCCGTGATGGCCGCCCAGGGCAGCCAGCTCACCAACAAATACGCCGAGGGCTATCCCGGCAAGCGCTATTACGGCGGCTGCGAATACGTCGACATCGTCGAGCAGCTCGCCATCGACCGTCTCAAGGCCTTGTTCGGCGCCGAACATGCCAACGTCCAGCCCAACTCCGGCTCCCAGGCCAACCAGGGGGTGTTCTTCGGGCTGCTGCAGCCGGGCGACACCATCATGGGCATGAGCCTGGCCGAAGGAGGCCACCTGACCCACGGCATGCCGCTGAACATGTCCGGCAAATGGTTCAAGGTCGTCAGCTACGGCCTGAACGAGAAGGAGGAGATCGACTACGACGCGATGGAGCGCCTGGCGCACGAGCACAAGCCCAGGCTCATCATCGCCGGGGCCTCCGCCTACAGCCTGCGCATCGACTTCGAGCGTTTTGCCCGGGTTGCCAAGGCCGTCGGCGCCTACTTCATGGTGGACATGGCCCACTACGCTGGGCTGATCGCCGGCGGCGTCTACCCCAACCCCGTGCCCTTTGCCGACGTGGTGACCTCCACCACCCACAAGAGCCTGCGCGGCCCGCGTGGCGGCATCATCCTGATGAAGGACCACGTGGCCAAGCAGATCAACAGTGCCATCTTCCCCGGCATCCAGGGCGGCCCGCTGATGCACGTCATCGCTGCCAAGGCCGTGGCCTTCAAGGAAGCCCTGTCGCCGCAGTTCAAGGCCTACCAGCAACAGGTGGTCAAGAACGCCCAGGCCCTGGCCGAAACCCTGATGGCCCGCGGCCTGCGCATCGTCAGCGGCCGCACCGAAAGCCACGTGATGCTGGTCGACCTGCGTCCCAAGGGCCTGACCGGCAAGGAAGCGGAAGCCGTGCTGGGCCGCGCGCACATCACCTGCAACAAAAACGGCATCCCCAACGACCCGCAAAAGCCCATGGTCACCAGCGGCATCCGCCTGGGTTCGCCGGCCATGACCACCCGCGGCTTCACCGAAGCCGAGGCCGTGGCCACCGCCCACCTGATCGCCGATGTGCTGGACAAACCCCAGGACGAAGCCCACATCGCCGCAGTGCGTGCCAAGGTCCACGAACTGACCCGCCGCTTCCCGGTCTACCGCTGACCCCACCCGCCACCGGCCATGCGCTGCCCCTTCTGCGGCCACGAGGAAACCCAGGTCGTCGAGACCCGTGAATCCGACGAGGGGGACGTGATCCGGCGGCGGCGGCGCTGCATGGGGTGCGACAAGCGCTTCACCACCTACGAGCGCGCGGAGATCGAATACCCGTCCATCGTCAAGAAGGACGGGCGACGCACCGAGTTCGACCCGGCCAAGCTGCGCGCCTCGATGACACTGGCGCTGCGCAAGCGCCCCGTCAGCGCCGAGGCGCTCGACCAGGCCGTCTCGCGCATCGAGACCTCGCTGCTGCACAGCGGCGAGCGCGAGGTCAGCAGCACCCGTGTGGGCGAATGGGTCATGCGCGAGCTCAAGCGCCTGGACAAGGTCGCCTACATCCGCTTTGCCTCCGTCTACCGCAGTTTCGATGACGTCAGCGAGTTCATGAACGCGGTGAGAGAAACTTCACGGCGCGGGCGCTGAGGGCGAACTCGCCGTTCCGTACGTCGGGGCCGATAGGCCATTCGTCGGCCCGAGGGCAAACTGAGTTCGCGACCTGTTAGCCTACGAGTGCCGCAAGCGGCCTGACCCTTGCCGATTGCGCATCGTCGAGACGAACAATGATCGTGAACCCCCATCCATCGCGCTCAGGCGACTTCGCAAACCGCCTTCGTGGCTTCACGCTGGTGGAACTGATGGTGGCCTTGGCAGTGCTGGCCATTTTGCTGGCCATTGGCGTGCCAAGCTTCCGTCAACTCATCGAAACCAATCGCGCGGCCTCGCAGGTCAATGAGCTGATCGGCGCGCTGCACACCGCGCGTAGCGAAGCCGTGCGGCGCAACGCAGTTCATCGGTTTTGCACCAACGACACCGACTGGATCATTCGCACTCCCACGTCGAACGCGGCCATCCGTCAGGGCCGGCTGCAAGCCAACACCAGCGTGAGCCAAACCTGTATCGACTTCCGCCCCGATGGCCTGCCTTACTCGTGCACATGCGGCAACAATGCCGTCGGCGCCAATCTTGTGACTGCCGGCCAAATCACCGTCACGGCGGGCGCACAAAACCGAAACATCCGTGTCAGAACAGGCTCCATCCATGTCGAATGAACGCATCGCCGGTGCCAGACGCCGCCACCGCATTGGCGCCCGGCCCATTCGCGGCGTCAGTCTGATCGAAGTCTTGGTGGCCGTCTTGGTGCTCTCCATCGGTTTGCTGGGCATCGCAGGCCTGCAAGCGCGAGCGTTGAAAAACAGCCAAAGTGCCTACGAGCGCAGCCAAGCCGTTGCGCTGACATACATGATGCTCGATGCAATGCGCGCCAACGTGGATCAAGCCCGAGCAGGCAGCTACGTTCTGGGACGTACGTGCTCCGTACTGTCCGGCGGCAGCTTGATCGCCAACGATCAGCGAATGTGGTTGCAAGCACTCAAGGAAACGCTCGGCGACCGCGACAGCACCTGTGGCGAGATCTCCTGTCAGGGTGCCGTATGCACCGTCCGTGTGATTTGGGATGACAGTCGGGGCACCGAAGGCAGTGAAACCCAAACGGTCGAAACCACCAGCCAGCTTTGATCGCCCCATGAGCGCACTGATTGCTAGATCCGCAAACCAACGCGCCACACCCCGAATCGCGCGCGGCATTGGCCTGGTCGAGCTCATGATCGCTTTATTGCTCGGCCTGTTCATCGTCGGCGGCGTTATCAACATTTTTGTGGCCAACCGGCAGGCGTTTCGCGCGACCGAGCAGCTTTCGCGCATGCAGGAGCACTCCCGCATCGCGTTCGAGCTGATGGCACGCAGCCTTCGCGAGGCGGGAGGCTCCAACTGCGGACGCAACCTGCCCACAGCCATCGTCATCAGCAATGCAGCGAACTATTGGTGGGCCGACTGGGGTGCGGGGCTGCGTGGTTTCGAATCGGATGAAGCCGCTGGCGCCGTTGACTTTGGCAACGCTGCGGGGCAACGCGTCAACGGCACCGACGCATTCTTGGCCATTCGCGCCGATGGCAACACCGGCGCCGCCATCGTCTCTCACGACACGTCCACTCAGGCATTCACCCTCAGCACTGCCAATCACAACCTGGCGTCCGGGCAAATCGCGGTGGCCTGCGATTTCCGGCAACTGGCCGTGTTTCAGATATCGGCCGTCAACGGAAGCTCGGTTAGCCACACGGCAGGTGCGGGCGTGCCAGGAAACTGTGTCGACAGCCTGGGTATGAGTTGTGCGGGCACTCCGACGAATTACCAATTCCAGGCGGGCGGCACCGTGCAAGGAATCGCCAGCGAAACCTGGTACATCGGTCACAACGGCCGCGGCGGCCGCTCCTTGTATCGCGCCCGCCTGGTGGGCAATGCAACGGTCCAAACCGAAGAAATCGCCGAAGGTGTGCAGGACCTGCAAGTCAGCTACCTCGAAATGAACGCCGATGGCAGCCTGCCCGACAACTACCAGGACGCCGACCTGATCAGCGACTGGACTCGCGTCGTCGCTGCGCGTTTGACACTCATTCAACGCAGCACCGAAGCCGTGGGCACCGATGCAGCGCCGCTGGAGCGCCGGGCCTTTCACGTCGTCAGTCTTCGTAATCGCCTGCCATGAAACCCTCCCCCGTATGTGCATTGCACCGTCCAAGCCATCGGCCACGAGGCGCGGCGCTGATCATCGCCTTGGTGCTGCTGGTCGTCATCACGTTGGTTGGCGTGGCCAGCTTGCGCGGCGTCGTGCTTGAAGAAAAGATGGCCGCCAACCACTTCGATCGCAGCCTCGCTTTCCAGGCTGCTGAAGCGGGATTGCGCGCGGGTGAGGCTTTGGCTCTGGCCCAATCGCAAGCAGTACCGGCGCACCCCTTGGCCGCTGCCTTGAGCGTGCCCACTTCGGCGGCCCAATGCAGCAGCAGTTGCAACTCGGGCGTGTGCGCCCCGCCAGGTCAATACTGTCACGAGCGCTGGAACCGTTCGGACTTTACCGGTTGGGTCAATGTCACTGGTGTCAACCTCACTGCACAAGCGGGAGGCGCACCTCAGTACTTCATCGAATTTCTGGGCAGCAATTTCCCATGCGACCCGGCCCAGCCGGCCAGCAACCTCAGCTGCACTCGGTATCGCGTCACGGCCCGCAGCAACGCCGGCGACGGGCGAGCCGTCGTGATGCTGCAATCGATCTACGCCACTCAGTGAGGCAAGGAGCCCCCATGAAGACCTCCATGCACGCCGCCTGGCACCGCAAGCTTTGCGTCTTGTCAGCCACCGCTCTGCTCAGCGCCGCACCAGCGTGGGCAACGATTGACTTTCCTCTCACGCCCTTGCAAATCGGTTCAACCGTCCCGCCCAACATCCTGTTCCAGTTGGACGACTCCGGCTCGATGCAGTTCGAGATCATGCCGGATGAAAATATTCCGGGCGTCAATACTCGTAACGTCTACTATCTTTTCCCCCCGCCAAACAACCTGTATGCGGCCGGCAATTACGTTGTAAGCGCCACCAATCCGCGATCTCGGGTGTTGAGCTTCGACGATAACGCTATTCATAATGTCGCGCTGAGATCTTCCACACGCAACACAACGTTTTACGACCCCCAAATCACCTATACCCCTTGGCGACGAGCCGATGGATCCAGCTTCGGCAATGTGCCCCCGCAATCCGCGCCCTGGAATCCGACAAATCCCGCTGCGGGCGTGGTCGATCTTAGATCGCAGCAATCAGCCAACATGCGTTGGATCAGATGCGGGGACGCCGGAAATGACACCAGCTGCACACAAGCAGATGAGACAAGGAATTATTATCCTGTAACGTTCTATGTCAAAGCCAGGACAGGGAGTGACCTTGATCGTACAACCTACGATCGGTATCAGTACCGGTCCAATACTTTATATCGAAGAAATCTACAGACCAACGCTGAAACGCCCGTTTCAACGGTGAATTGGGGAAGCGGAAGTTCCACGGTCACCCGTACCGCCGCCGAAGAGCTGCAAAACTTCGCCAATTGGTTTTCATATTATCGCTCGCGGATTTTGGCCGCACGAGCCGGGTCATCACAGGCTTTCGCTAATCTAGGCTCCGGATACCGTGTAGGCTTCATCACCATCAACGAAGCCACGCGCACCTCGGTCGATAGCAACACACGAACCAGTGCCTACATGCCCATTCCGACGACGGGCGGGTTTGAGGGTACGAACAAGGCAGACTTCTACCAGCGCCTGCTCGAAACGCCGATTCCTGCTCAAGGCACCCCTCTGCGCACGGCTTTGGACTGGGCCGGGCGCTACTTCCAGCGCACGGACGCCAACGGCCCCTGGGGGCCAGGTGGAAGTGCAGACCAGGTGACGTGCCGGCGCAACTACAACATCCTGACCACAGACGGCTACTGGAATGACAGCCCGAGCCTGACCCACATTGGCAATTCCGACAATACCAATGGCTCAGTTCACCGGTCGGCCTTGCCCAACCGCAGCGATTACGGCTACCAAGCAGCGCGCCCCTACAGAGATAGCTATTCCAATACGCTGGCAGACATCGCCATGCACTATTGGAAGAACGATCTGCGCCCCGACATGGACAACAACGTGCCCGGGGGAGACACTGACGCCTTCTGGCAACACATGGTCACTTTCGGCTTGTCCATCGGGGTGCAAGGCACGCTCAATCCATCCACCGACTTGCCGGCGCTGACCGCCGGCAGCCGTTCTTGGCCAGACCCCACTTCGGCAAACGCTCACAAAATCGACGATCTGTGGCACGCCTCGGTCAACGGTCGGGGTACTTTCACCGCGGCGAGCAATCCTGATCAGTTCCGTTTGGGGCTGGTCGAAGCCTTGCGCAACATTCAAAACCGTTCGTCGTCGGCTTCCAATGTGTCGGCCAACAGCACGCAGCTGGTGGATGGAGCCCGGGTCTTCCAGGCCAGTTTCGAGGTGCTCAACAACGAATGGATCGGAGACCTGAGGGCTTATCCGATTTCCACCTCGGGCGTTTCGACCACCCCTTCCTGGAGTGCCCAGCAGCGCCTGCTTTCTCGCACCCCGAATGACCGGCGGATCTACTCCCACAATGGATCGGCCGGGATCGATTTTCGCTGGTCCAATTTGAGCGCCTCGCAACAAACAGACCTGGGCAGCGAATCGGTCGTGAACTATTTGCGCGGCGATCGTTCGATGGAATACGACGGCAGCAATGCCACCTCCCGGCCGTATCGGCCCCGCACGCAGTTGCTCGGCGACATTGTCCATTCCTCACCCGCGTTCAACCCGGATACACGCACCGTCTTCATCGGTGCCAACGATGGCATGCTCCACGCGTTCAGTGTGGACAACGACGGACGTGAGCAATTTGCGTACGTCCCGGGTATGTTGACGCCCAAATTGCGTCAGTTGTCGGATCGCAGCTATGTGCACGACTACTTCGTCGACGGGGAGATCGCTGTGTCTCGGCGTGATCAAACGGGAGGGCGCAACTACTTGATTGCGTCTCTCGGACGAGGTGGCAAGGGTTTGTTCGGACTTGATGTGACCGACCCGGCCAATTTTGGAGCTGCCAATGTTTTGTGGGAGCTGCCCGGCTCGCGAGACGATGACTTGGGCCACGTGGTCGGAAAACCCGTGATCGTGAGACTGAACTCCGGTCAGTGGGCAGCCTTGGTAGCCAATGGCTACAACAGCGTCAACGGCCGAGCGGTTTTGTTCATCATCGGGCTGAATGACGGGCAAATCCTGGCCAAGTTCAACACCGGCGTCGGCTCGCCAACCGCGAAAAACGGGCTGGCCACCCCTACCCCCTACGACATCGACGGCAACGGAACAGCCGACGTCGTCTACGCGGGAGATTTGCTAGGCAATCTGTGGAAGTTTGACGTGCAAGCAACGTCGTCCAGCAGTTGGATGATCGGCAACAGCGGCCTGCCGCTGTTCACCGCGATTGGCCCCGATCTTGTTCCGCAGCCGATCACGTCGGCCCCTGCCGTCGTGACCAACAACCGAAACGGAACCACCCATTATGGAAGCCGCTTCGTGCTGTTCGGCACAGGCCGTTACATGTCCAGCTCTGATCCGTCGGTGAGCAACATTCAGTCGATCTATGGCGTGATCGACGATGGCACCCCGATTCTGAATCGCTCGTTCCTGCGCGAACGCACCATCACGGCGGTAGGCAACGTGGCCGGACGTTCGGTTCGGAGTTTTTCGACCACCAGTGCCGGCGACATGGAAGGCCGGCGCGGTTGGTACATGGATCTGGTGCAGCCGCCATCGAGGACGGCCCTCGGCGAGCGGGTCGTGTCCGCGCCGTCGGTGGTCAATCTCGCTTACCCCACCTTGCTGGTGGCGTCGATCATCCCAGAGTCCACTCAATGCAGCAGCACAGGACGTGGCTACTTGAACGCGCTGGACCCATTCAGCGGCGGCTCGCTGCCCGGCAACATCTTCGACGTCAACAACGACAATGCTTTCAACAACAGCGACATGCTCGATGGCAATGTCGTCGGCTCGATCGATTTGGGGGTGGGCATGGGCACGGAGGCCATCGTGGTTGGCAATCGCGCGGTGCAAGGCGGATCCAATGTCACGCGAGGCCCGGCGAGTATTCAGCTGAACATGGGAGGGGCACGCGTTGGCCGGATCTCGTGGCGAGAAATCGTTCGCTGACACACTCGCGCATTGAAATAAGGTTGACATCATGGCATGGTCAGTTTCTCGCTTTCGGCAACACGGCTTCACGCTGATCGAAATCCTGATCGTCGTGGCCATCATCGGCATCCTGGCCGCGATCGCCTACCCCAGCTATCAGCAGCACGTGGTGGGCACACGCCGGGCGGCAGCGCAAGCCTGCTTGGTCGAGTTTGCTCAGTTCATGGAGCGCTTCTACACGACCAACCTACGGTACGACCAGAACGTCGCCGCAACGGCAGTGAGTCTGCCCCAGACTCAGTGCAGTACCGATTTGGCCAACTTCTACACGTTTGGGTTTGCGGCGAATCAGCCGACCGCAACGACCTACACGTTGCAAGCTCAGCCGCAAGGAGCGCAGGCCACCGCTGACACCCAGTGCGGCACCTTGACGCTGACGCACACCGGCGCCAAAGGCATCACGGGCAGTGCCAATGTGGCAGCCTGCTGGCGTTGATCGGTCAAGGCGTGCCCATGGGTTCGCACACCGAATCGAGCGCTCGTTCTTTTCTGACACGGCCGCTGGCGCTCATCACAAGTCGTGTGGACGGGCCCGAAGCGGATGCGCAGATGCTGAATGTGCCCGCCAGAAACGCTCCATGGGTTTGGACGGGACGGCCACTGGGCTCGAAAAGCACGTAGCGCTGCATAACACCGCTGGCTTGAATGACAATCCCCGGACGCATCGCATGTGAGGCCAGTATGTCTTCACCATCGCCCCACCGGCCGTCAGCGTTCGCGTCCAGGTGCACCCGCCACCCGTGGCTCCATTGCTCATTGAAGGGGGTCAAGGCCACCGGCTGCCCTTTAGCAATTGCCGCTGAGCGTGCCAAGGCGAGGTGGGATTCCAGCAATGACGAAACTGCGTGGCTGCGTTGTTCGCGCCACCACTGTGCGGCAGGTCTTGCCGCCGCAAGGCTGAGGATGCCAACGATCGCCAAACCGGCCAGCAGTTCCACCAAGGACCACCCACCGCCCACCCCCCGCGGTCTCGGATAAGCTTTCACTTTCTTTTCCCCCCTGAGGAAATGTCAAACCCCGGTCTGTGCCGGTCGTCCCGACGGCGCGCTTTCTGTGGGCACGGCCATCGGTGTATGAAGCTCGGGCGGGAGTCTATGTGGATGCTTTGGTGAGTTCTCTCCCCCAGACAGGTGATCCCGCCGATGCGCGGCGCATGCACGAGGCCCTGGCCCAGGCGGCACAGGCGTTGCGGGTGTGTCCGCCCAATCCGGCGGTGGGCTGTGTCATCGTGTTGCCCGACGGCCAAGTGGTGGCCGCCCACACACAGGCCACCGGCCAGGCGCACGCCGAGGCCCACGCCCTGGCCTTGCTGCGCCAGCGCGGGCTGTCGGCCCGGGGCGCCACGGTCTACGTGACCCTGGAGCCCTGCTCCCACCACGGCCGCACGCCACCGTGCGCCGACGCCTTGATCCGCGAGGGCGTGGCCCGGGTGGTGGTGGCCGTCCAGGATCCCAACCCCCTGGTGGCCGGCCAGGGGATCAAGCGCCTGCGCGCCGCGGGGGTGCGGGTGGACGTCGGGCTGATGGGCGAGGAGGCGCGCGAGCTGAACATCGGCTTTTTCTCCCGCATGCTGCGCGGCCGCCCGTGGGTGCGCCTGAAGGTCGCGGCCTCGCTGGACGGCCGCACCGCGCTCGACGATGGCCGCAGCCAGTGGATCACGGGTCCCTCGGCCCGGGCCGACGGGCACGCCTGGCGCGCCCGCGCCGGCGCGGTGCTCACCGGCATCGGCACGGTGCTGGACGACGACCCGCGCCTGGATGTGCGCGAGGTGGACACGCCCCGCCAGCCGCTGCGGGTGGTGGTCGACTCCCGGCTCGAGACTCCGCCTGCGGCCCGCATCCTGCCGCCGCCGGGAGAGGTGCTGATCTACCACGCCGAAGACCAAGCGGCCCGGCGCGCCGCCCTGGAGGCGGCCGGCGCCCGGTGTGTCCGCCTGAGCGGCCCGGGCGGCAAGGTAGACCTGGGCGCGATGCTGGCCGATCTGGCGCACCGTGGCATCAACGAGCTGCATGTGGAGGCCGGGCACAAGCTCAACGGCTCGTTCGTGCGCGAGGACCTGGTCGACGAGTACCTGGTCTACCTGGCGCCCCGGCTCATCGGCCAAGGGCGGGAGATGATGCGCTTCGGCCCGCTGGCCTCGCTGGACGACGCCCCGGCGCTGGCCTTCCTCGATGTCGAGCGGGTCGGCCCGGACCTGCGCCTGCGCGCCCGGCCGCCGGGACGCGAGCGTTTCTGAGCGGGCCTGACCCGCGCGGCGGCGCGGATGCCGGCTCCCTGCGACAATCCGGCCCATGTTCACCGGCATCATCAGCGGCATCGGCCGCATTCTCGAGGTCACCCCCCTGGGCGACAGCGTCGCCCATGGCAGGCGCCTGCTCATCGAAGCCCCGGCAGGCTATCTGGACGACGTCCAGCTCGGCGACAGCATCGCGCTCAACGGCGCGTGCATGACCGTCACGAGCTTCGACGCCGGCACGGCGCGTTTCACGATCGACATCTCGGCCGAAAGCCTGGCAAAGACGGCCGGGCTGGATGCACCAGGCTGGGTCAACCTGGAGAAGGCGCTGCGCGCCAGCGACCGCCTGGGCGGACACCTGGTGAGCGGCCATGTGGACGGCCTGGGCACGGTGACACACTTTGCGCGCGTGGGCGAGTCCTGGGAGCTGCGAGTGCTCGTCCCGGCCGAGCTGGCTCGGTTCCTGGCCTACAAAGGCTCGGTCACGGTCAATGGCGTGAGCCTGACGGTCAACCGTGTCAACGACCGGCCCGACGGCGCCGAGATCAGCATCAACCTCATTCCCCACACCGTCGAGCACACCACCCTCGGGCGGCTCACGCCCGGCGCGCGCGTCAACCTGGAAATCGACCTGATCGCCCGCTACGTCGAGCGCATGCTGGCCGCCGGCCAACCGGCCGGGGGCTGAATCCGCCCCCCTACAATCCCACCCCTATGCCCATCTCCCCGATTCCCGAGCTCATTGCCGAGCTGGCCGCCGGCCGCATGGTCATCCTCGTCGATGAGGAGGACCGTGAGAACGAAGGTGATCTGGTGCTCGCCGCCGACCATGTCACGCCCGAGGCCATCAACTTCATGGCCAAGTACGGACGCGGCCTGATCTGCCTGACGCTCACGCGCGAGCGTTGCGAGCGGCTGCAGCTTGCGCCGATGGCCGCGCGCAACGGCACCAAGCATGGCACGGCCTTCACGGTGTCGATCGAGGCGGCCACCGGCGTGACCACCGGCATTTCGGCGGCCGACCGGGCCCGCACCGTCCAGGTGGCCGTGGCCCGAGACGCCAAACCCTCCGACCTCGTGCAGCCCGGGCACATCTTCCCGCTGCAGGCCCAGGACGGCGGGGTGCTCATGCGGGCCGGCCACACCGAGGCCGGCTGCGACCTGGCAGGCATGGCCGGCCTGACCCCGGCCGCGGTGATCTGCGAGATCATGAACGACGACGGCAGCATGGCCCGGTTGCCCGACCTGGAGGTCTTCGCGCAGACACACGGGTTGAAGATCGGCACCATCGCCGACCTGATCGAATACCGCAGCCGCAACGAATCGCTGATCGAACGCCTGGGGCAGCGAGGGCTCAACACCCCGCACGGCAGCTTCGAATGCACCGTCTACCGTGACCGCTCCGGGGGATTGCACCTGGCCCTGGTCAAGGGGCGCTGGTCACCGCACGACGAGGTGGTGGTGCGTGTGCATGAACCGCTGTCAGTGCTGGACCTGCTCGACGTGGGCGAATGCACACATTCCTGGCCGCTGGGCCGGGCGCTGGCCCGGTTGCAGCAGGAGGACCGCGCCGTGGCCGTGCTGCTCAACTGCGGTGAAGGCACCGAGGAACTGCTTCGCCGCCTCGCGCCGGACGAGACCACCCCGCCGCTGCGCTCGCCGGCGCAGATGGACCTGCGCACCTACGGCGTGGGCGCACAGATCCTGCGTGACCTTCAGGTCACGAAAATGAAGCTGCTGGGCAGCCCACGACGCATGCCCAGCATGGTGGGCTACGGCCTGGAAGTGACGGCCTTCATCGGCCCGGAACAGTGAACGACCGCGAAAAAGGAAGGCACACGCATGCAAGGCGCTGACAAGGGCCGCCCGGCCCGTCTGGACGGCGAGGATCTGCGCATCGGCATCGTGCAGGCCCGTTTCAACGAAGCCCTCACGAATGCGCTGGCCACCGCCTGCCGCACCGAACTGGCCGCGCTCGGCGTGGCCGACAAGCACATCGAGCACGTGACCGTGCCCGGCGCACTGGAAGTGCCTGTGGCCCTGCAGGCCCTGGCCGAAAGCGAACGCTTCGATGCCCTGATCGCCCTGGGCTGCATCATCCGGGGCGAGACCTACCACTTTGAACTCGTGGCCAATGAAAGCGGCGCGGGCGTCACGCGCGTCTCGCTGGACTACGAGCTGCCGATCGCCAACGCCATCCTCACGGTGGAGAACGAGGCCCAGGCCTGGGCGCGCGCCGAAGAGAAGGGACGGGATGCCGCCCGTGTGGCCGTGGAGATGGCCAACTTGCTGGAAGATCTGTCGTGACCGCAAGCCCCCCCAAAACTCGCCGTGCGCCGGCAAAGTCGGCACGCCGCCGATCGCGCGAATTCGCACTCCAGGGACTCTATGAATGGCTGCTTTCGGGCAGCGACGCCGGGGTGATCGATGCCCACGTGCGTGAGCAGGATGGTTTTGCCAAGTGCGACACGGCCCACTTCGACGCCCTGCTGCATGGCTGCATCCAGGAAGCGGCCGACCTGGACGCCGCGCTCGCACGCCATGTGGATCGCAAGACCAGCGAGCTCTCGCCGGTGGAGCATGCGGTGCTGCTGATCGGCTGCTACGAACTGCGCCATTGCCTGGACATCCCCTACAAGGTGGTCATCAACGAGGCCGTCGAACTCGCCAAGAGCTTCGGTGGCACCGATGGCCACAAGTACGTCAACGGCGTGCTCGACAAGGCCGCGGCCGACCTGCGGCCGGCCGAGGTGCAAGCCGCCCGTGCCCCGCGCGCCTGAGGTCTGCGACCCATGAAATTCGCCTCGCGCACCGGGCGCATCGCGCCCTTCTACGTGATGGAATGCGCCAAGGCGGCCGCGGAGCTCGCGCGCAGCCCCGCCTGTCGCGACGAGCCGATGATCTACCTGAACATCGGCGAGCCCGACTTCACCGCCCCGCCCCTGGTGCGCGAGGCCGCCGAGCGCTGCCTGCGTGACGGCCGCACGCAGTACACCGATGCCCTGGGGCTGCTGCCCTTGCGAGAACGCATCAGTGCCTGGTATGCGCAGCGCTTCGGCGTGGAAGTGCCCGCCCGGCGCATCGTGCTGACGGCCGGAGCCTCCGGCGCGCTGCAGCTCGCCTGCCTGGCGCTGGTGGAGCCGGGCGACGAGATCCTGATGCCCGACCCGAGCTACCCCTGCAACCGGCATTTCGTGTCAGCCGCGGAAGGCCGCGGGGTGATGGTGCCCAGCGGCCCCGAGCAGCGCTTCCAGCTCAGCGCCGCTGCCGTCGAGGCCGCCTGGACCGAACGCACGCGCGGCGTGCTGCTGGCCTCGCCGTCCAACCCCACCGGCACGTCCATCGCCCCGGACGAGATGCGTCGCATCGTCGCTCAAGTGCGCAGCCGTGGCGGGGTCACGATCGTCGACGAGATCTACCTCGGCCTGAGCTATGACGAGGCCTTCGGCGTGGGCGCGCTCACGCACAGCGATGATGTCGTCACAATCAACAACTTCTCGAAGTACTTCAGCATGACCGGCTGGCGCCTGGGCTGGATGGTGGTGCCCGAGCCCATGGTCGCCGTGGTCGAGAAGCTGGCGCAGAACCTCTACATCTGCCCGTCCACCGTGGCCCAGCATGCGGCGCTGGCCTGCTTCGAGCCCGAGAGCCTGGCCGAGTACGAGCGCCGCCGTGCCGAGTTTCGCGCCCGGCGTGATTTCCTCGTGCCCGCCCTCAATCGCCTGGGGCTGACTGTGCCGGTGATGCCCGATGGCGCCTTCTACGCCTGGGCCGACTGCTCGGCCTTCGCGACCGACAGTTGGGACCATGCCTTCGAGCTGATGCACCGCGCCCACCTGGCCATCACCCCCGGACGGGATTTCGGCCAGGCCGATACGAAGCGCTACCTGCGCCTGTCCTACGCCACAGCCATGGCCCAGCTCGAGGAAGCCGTCGCCCGGCTGCAACGCTGCCTGTGAGCGCGGCGGCGCGGGCTGCAAGCCCAGGACACACAACTTACCGGCAGAAGCACTTTTCGCGGGCATTTCTCACACTGCGCGCCCACAGCGCGTCAAGGGCTTCGTCTAAGCTGCGCACGTGGATTTCCAGAAGACCATCTTCGCACTGACTCCGGAGCAGGCCCGGTCGCGGCACTCGCGCGACGGGCAGGATTCGTCGCAGTCTTTCGATTCCACCCAGCAGCTCGACACCGCCCATGGCTCGCTGTTCGGTGAGCTGGGCGAGCCCACCGGGGGCCCCGGGCCCAAGCGGAGCGGTCCGGCCTCCATCCCCCCCGACGAACTGCCCACGATCGGTCACATCGGGCGCTATGCCCTGAAGTACCGTCTGGGCGAGGGTGGACTCGGGACGGTCTATGCGGCCCAGGACCCGCTGCTGTCGCGTCTGGTGGCCATCAAAACCCTGGGGCTGGAGCTGTCCGCCGAGGCCCGCGAGCGCTTTCACAGCCTGTTCCTGAACGAAGCCCGCGCGGTGGCGAGCCTCAACCACCCGCACATCGTCACCGTCTTCGATGCCGGCACCAGCCCGCAGGGGGCCTACATCGCGATGGAGCTGCTCAAGGGCAAGGACCTGCGCCAGCTCATCAAGGAAGGCTGGCGGCCGCGGCCGGTGGAGGCGGCGCTGATCGTGCGCCGCGCCGCCGACGCCCTGGCTTACGCCCATGCCAAAGGCATCGTCCACCGCGACGTGAAGCCGGCCAACATCTTCATGACCGGCCGCACCCAGCCGAAGGTGCTGGACTTCGGCATCGCGCGCGTGGCCAGCCAGCAGGAGTCGGGCACCGAAGACGACTTCGCGGCCGGCTCGCCCTACTACATGGCCCCCGAGCAGGTGCGCCACGACCCGGTGGACCGCCGTTGCGACGTCTACTCGCTCGGGGTGGTGCTCTACGAGCTGCTGTCGGGCGTGCGCCCCTTCCGGGGAGCGACGCTGTCGGAAATCGCCGAGGCCGTGCTGCATCACCAGCCGCCGCCGGTGCACGAACTCAACCCGGCGGTGCCGCCGGCGCTGTCGCAGATCGTCGCGCGGGCGATGGCCAAGGACCCGGAGCACCGCTACCGCTCGGCGCGGGCGCTGTCGCGCGAACTGCGGCACTGGATCGAGGAGCAAGCCGACGCCGCGGAGCACGACGAGACCCTGGCCGCTGAACACCGCCGTGGGCGTGTGCGCCGTCTGGCGCTGGCCGTGGCTGCGGGCGTGTCTGCCGGCGCGGCCTTGTGGCTGGGCCTGGCCTCATGGATTGACGAGCCGGTCGCAGCCGCCCCGCCCATGGCGGCCGGGCCCGCACCGGCCCCGCCGCCCGCCCCGGCTGCCAGTGCCGTCCTGGCAGCTGGGGCCACCGTGGCCGAGCCCCCAGCCCCTGGGCCTGTGGCCGACACGGCCGGGCCCGAGGACGCGACTGCCCCGGCCCAGGCGCCTTCGGCTCCGGCCGCAGCCCCGGCCGCGGTCCGTCCCGCGGCGGCCCGCGAGCGCCCGTCCTCCCCGGGGTCGGTCGCCCCCCGCCCGGCCAGCCGCAACCCGGCCGCCACCGCAACGACGGCAGCGCCACTGGCCACCGGCGAAGTGGTGTTGGCCATCAGCCCCTGGGGGCAGGTCGAGGTGAACGGGGCCCCGGCGGGCATCGCCCCGCCGCTCACCCGCCTGACCTTGACCGAAGGACGGCACACGATCACCATCCGCAACGATGCCTTCCCGCCGCACCGGGTGACCGTGACCGTGAGCCCCGACCAGCCCGTGACCCTGCGGCACAAGTTCGAATCCGCCTCCGGCCCCTGATGTGATGAAAGCTCTGACGAGTTCGATCCTGGCCCTGGCCGCCCTGGCCGGCTGCGCCCCCTTGCCTGTGGCCTCACCCGTGGTCGGGGTGACCGAGCTGGCTGCCCGGCCCGCCGAAGGCGCCTTGCTGGCGGGCCTGAAGGCCTATGACGATGCCCAGTACGCCGAAGCCGAGCGCCGGCTGAACCAGGCCCTGCAGGCGGGGCTGGCCTCGCCCAAGGACCAGGCCGCCGCCCACAAGCACCTGGCCTTCATCTATTGCACCAGCCAACGTCAGGCCCGGTGCGAAGCGGCCTTCCGGGCGGCGCGGGCCGCTGACCCCACCTTCGACCTGAGCAAGTCCGAGGCGGGGCACCCGCTGTGGGGACCGGTCTTCCTCAAGAGCCGCCAGTCGCCCTGACGCCTGCACAGCGATAATGTCGGTTTTGCCGACCCGGCTGCCCGCCGGGCCGGTGCCTGTCGTCCATGTCAGCTTCCATCGCCGACCCTGCCTGCGTCGTCCATCGCCATCCGGTGCGCGTGTACTGGGAAGACACCGACGCCGGCGGCGTGGT
>NZ_JBKBVU010000039.1:0-21368 GCF_046289365.1 Caldimonas sp.
GGCTGTGACGTGGGGCTGATCATGGCCATTGATAGGCAAGCCCCATGCCAGCAACCTTCGCCTCGACGACATTCGACTCGCTGCGCCTGTGGCGTACGGGTTGCCCCTCAGCGCCGCACCTGTCACGTTGCAACAGGTGTCACACCGGTTTGTTGCAGCCAAGATAACAGTGCCTACCTGCTGCACGACCTGCGGCGCAGCACTGCACACTGGCCACCACCTGTTCGGTCACCCCTTCGGCCACGCTTTTCGGACACGGCAGATTTGTCTCTCAGGCCGGCGAGGACAGCGCGGGTGTCGCGCAAGCACGGCAATTGGCCAGGCCGGACGCGAAATCGCCGTCAACGGCGATGCCTCGCGCAGCGGCCGCACCATGGCCACCAGCCGCGGGCCAATCTCGTTTCGAAGCCACGCGTCACCGCGACAGGAGCGCTGCGTGTTGCGTCTGAATGCGCAGTTGACCGCCTCGTGGGTGCCAGCACACAGCGCTCCGATCGATGCTCCGGCCCTGACCGATAAGACTTTGCTCACCAGCGCACCGCGGCCAGCTCGCCAACGATCTGCGCCGCCTGGCGCTGGTGATCGGGCTGTTCGTGCAGTTCGCCCAGCAGCCAGGCCGTCTGGGCCGCGGCCGCCGCGCACCCGACCATCCACAGGGCCACGAGGAGTTGCTTCATGCCGGCATCTTAGGGCCGGACGGCGCCATGGCCCGACGCAAGGCCTCGATCGCAAAGCGTACCTTGGCAGGCTGGGCCTCACGCTGGGGCGTGAGGGCATACATGCCCAGCGGTGGCGGCCGCCAGTGAGGCAACAGGGGCACGAGGCGTCCGCTTTGGAGGGCGTCTTCGATGTCGAGGTCGCCCAGCACCGCCAGGCCCAGGCCGGCCTCGCACATCTGCTGCAGCGACAACTGGTTGTTGCTGATCACCCGCGCCTGCACCCGCAGACGCTCGACCGCGCCGGCCGGGCCGTGCAGTTCGAGCACCGCCCCCAGGCTGCCGCCGGCGGTGCGCAGCCAGTCGTGGGCCAGCAGCTCGGCCGGCGAGCCCGGCACGCCGCGCGCAGCCAGATAAGCGGGCGCAGCGCACACCATCATCCTCAGCTCGCCCAGGCGGTGCGCCACCCAGGTGGAGTCGGGCAGCCGGCCGAAGCGGATGGCCAGGTCGATGCGCTGCTCGACCAGGTCGATCAGGGTGTCGTCCACCTGCAGGTGCAGCCTCAGCCCGGGGTTGGCCGCCAGCAACGGCGCCAGCGCCGGCCCCAGGTGGCGCGCAAACCCCACCGGCGACGACACCCTCAGCTCGCCCACCGGTGCGTCGCGCATCTGCGCGAGCTGTTCGCCGGCACCGCGCGCAGCGGCCAGCATGGCGGCACAGCCTTCGTGGAAGCGCTCGCCGGCCACGGTGAGGCGCAGCTTGCGCGTGGAGCGCGTGAGTAGCGTGACGCCCATGTCGCGTTCGAGCTGGCGCACCTGCTGGCTCACGGCCGAGGCAGTGGTGCCCAGCGCCCGGGCTGCTGCGTTCATCGAACCCTGCTCGACCACGGTGGCGAACACCGCCATGCGCTTGAGCTGCTCGATCATGCAGTTTTTCTAAACAAGAAAGTCAGATTTCGCAGACTAGTTTAGTTTGATTTGCGGATCTATCGTTCAGGCCTCGCAACCCATCGCTCGAGGAGCTCTATGAAGATCGCCCTGATCGGCCCCACCGGCTTCGTCGGTTCGGCCGTGCTGACCGAAGCCCTGCAACGCAACCATGCCGTGACCGCGCTGTCGCGCGAGCCTGCCAAGCTCGCCCCCCGGCCCGGCCTGACGGTGGTGCAGGCCGATGCCACCGACCCCGCCCAGGTGGCCGCCGCCGTGGCCGGCACCGATGCCGTGGTGAGTGCCTACAACCCGGGCTGGACCCACCCGCAGATCCATGACGAATACCTGCGCGGCACGCGCGCCATCTTCGAGGGGGTGAAGCGCTCCCGCGTGAAGCGCCTGCTGGTGGTGGGCGGCGCGGGCAGCCTCTACGTGGCCCCCGGCGTTCAACTGGTGGACACACCCACCTTCCCCGCCGAATGGAAGCAGGGGGCGCTGGCCGCCCGTGAAGCGCTCCACCTGATCCGCCAGGAGACAGCGCTGGACTGGACCTTCCTGTCCCCGCCCGTGTTCCTGCAGCCCGGCGAGCGCACCGGCGCCTACCGCCTGGGCGGCGACGAGGTGTTGATGGCCGGTGAGCAGCCGGCCGGCATCTCGGTGGCCGACCTCGCCGTGGCCGTGCTCGACGAGATCGAGCATCCGAAACACCTGCAGCGGCGCTTCACGGTGGCTGGCGCCTGAGCCGGTCAGGCCGCAACGCAGCTTTCCGAGCTCGTTGACCGCGTTCACGCCGACCTCGTGCACCGCACAGCCGCCTTCCATCGTGAAAACGGTGGGCCCTTCGCGGTCCCGCACTGCACGTGCCGCATCGAAACCCACGATGGACGTGCAGATGCCGGCAATGAAGCGGCTCAACCCGGCCAGCGCAGCGCCAGCGCCTCGGCCCGTGCCAGTTGCCGCGTCAGCCAGTGGCGGGTGACGGCCGCCTGCGGCGTGTCGTCGCGCAGCCAGCGGGCATAGGTGGCCAGGAAGAGACCGCTGAGCGCCACCTCCTCGGCTTCGCGCCGCAGCCCCACGCAGGGCAGGCGCGCCACCTCGCGCCACCACTGCACTGTGCGGCTCACGCGAAGCGCACCCTGAGCCTGCAGGTGCAGGTGATCTATCTGCAGCTTGTAGCGCAGCATCGCGGCGCTGAGCCGGCGGTGCGGGGCCTGGGCCTGCAGCCAAGCCCACAGGGCCCGCTCCAGGCGGTCGCGCACCGGCAGCGCCTCCCATCCCGGAGTCTCCCCGGCGGCCAGCAGGGCGCGGTCGGCGCGATCGAACCAGGCCTCGGCCAGCGCGTCCTTGCCGGCATAGTGGCGGTGGATGACCGGCAGGCCCACCCCCAGGGCCTGGGCCAGGTCGTGCAAATGCAAGGCGTCCCAGCCCAGGCGCTCGCCCAGGACGAGGGCCGCATCGAGGATCTGTTCGGCGTTGGGCTGCAAGGAGTCGTCCATGCAGCGACGGTAGCGCGAGGCTGGGCGCTTGTCGATCACCGGGCCTCGGCCAGGGCTTCGGCAGTGTGTGGGTCCCTCATGGCGGCAGCGTCGGACCTCTCCGACGAGCACACCCCGCCCATCGGATCGGCCACGCTCATGGAGTCCCTCCACATCGCGTCCGGCGCCCCCTCAGGGCGCCTCGCCATGGACGCCGACGGGGGTGTCCATGCCAACTCCTTGCGCTTAGGTGGTCCCGCGTGCAACGAACAGGCCGTTCAGCGCCCCATCGGGTTCACGCCGAACAGCCAGGCATGGGCCCAGACCACGAACACGCCGTAGATCACCAGGCCGCCGAGCACGGCCAGCGCGTCGTTCACCACGGACCCCGGCGCATCGTCCTTGGCGGGACGGCGCTTGACCGCGATGCGGTCGGCCACGGCCCAGGCCAGGAAGCCGCCGAACAGCAGCACGTCGGCCAGCGTGCCATTGGCCAGCAGGTGGGCCAGGGCCCAGAACTTGGTGGCCGCAAGCATGGGGTGCTTGGCGGCGCGTTGGATGCGCCCGGGCAGGTAGGCCGCCAGCAGCAGCACGAAGACCGGCAGCATCAGCAGCATCGCCCCATGGCGCAGGGCCACCGGCGGCGTGTAAAGCACCACCGGCGCCTGTCGGGCCAGGCCGTAGCCATAGACGATGAGCGCGAAGCCCGCCAGCGAGACGAGCGAATACAAGCCCTTCCACGGGCCCTCGCCCAGGCGTGCCACCATGCCATCCCGCCAGGGGCGCGACACGATGGACACCGAATGGACGCCCAGGAAAAGGACCAGACCCAGGATCAGCAGGCTCATCGGGACTCCCGTCAAGGTGACCGCGGCCACCGCGGCCGCCACGGCGCGATGCTAGGCAAAAAGCGGCGCGCTGTCTTGCTGACAGCGTCATGTCAGCACGATGCGCCGATGCCGCAGGTCCGATGCACGCGGCCCACAAAATGCACCTCGTGGCACGCCGCGCGCAGGCCGTGCACCTGGCCGGGCAGCACTTCGACTGTGCCGCCGGCGACCGGCTGCACACGGCGTCCTCCTACAAGTACAGCGTCGAGGGCTTTCGTGCCCTGGCTGCGCCATCGGGCTTCGTGCCCGAGGCCGTGTGGCGCGATCCGCAGCGTTTATGCTCGGCACACTGGCTCAAGAGCAAGGCATGACGATGCAAGCACACCCCCCTGCCCCCCGCTGGTACTGGGAAGACTTCACCCCCGGCATGGTGCGCGAGTTCGGCGCCAAGCGCGTCGAGCGCGATGAGGTGATCCGCTTCGCCCGCGAATTCGACCCCCAACCCTTCCATCTCGACGACACCGTGGCCGCCGCCCACCCGCTGTTCCGTGGCCTGGCCGCCAGCGGCTGGCACACCTGCGCGATGGTCATGCGCATGATGTGCGACGCCTATCTGCTGGAAGCCGCCAGCCTGGGCTCGCCGGGGCTGGACAAGCTGCAGTGGCTGCGGCCCGTCTATCCCGGCGACGTGCTGCGCGTGCGCATGCAAACCCTCGAAGCGCGGCCGATGAACAGCAAGCCGCACGTGGGCCTGGTGCGCACGCAGTGGGAGGCCATCGCCCGCCGTCCTTCGGGCGAGGACGAGGTGGTGCTGCGCATGGAAGGCTGGGGCATGTTCCAGCGCCGTGGCGTGGCGGCGCCGGAGGCGGTCTGATCAGAAGCCGAGGGACGCCAGCAGGTCGTCCACCTCGTCCTGCTTGAGCGCCTTGTCGGGCACCTGCGGCCCGGCGAGTTCCTGACTGGAGGGCACGCTGGTCGGCTTGCTGCGCTCGGCCGGGGCTGCGCCGCCCACCCCCTGGAGTTGCTCAGGCGCGCTGGCCACCAGCAGGTCCAGCAACTGGCGCTCGGTGCGGGTGATGATGTCGATCACCTTCTTGATGACCTGGCCGGAGAGGTCCTGGAAGTCCTGCGACAGCATGATCTGGCTGAGGATCTCGCCCTGCCCCTGCGCAAAGCCCGCGGCGCGCTCGGCATAGTCGGCACACAGCTTCATCATCGCGCGCGAGCGCTCAGGCGACAGCTCCGCGGTCTCGGCCAGGCGGCGCAGGCTCTGGGCCAGCTCACGGCCCTGGGCCGCCACCTCGTTGCACCGGGGCTTGGCCTCGTCCACCAGGTTGAGCACCTTGTTGGCCGCCTCCTCGGTCATCTTGCCCACATAGGCCAGGCGCTCGCGCGCATCGGGGATCTCCTGGGCCACGCGGTGCAGCTCCTGGCCCGCCCCCAGGGCCAGCATCGCCTCGTGGAGCTGGCGCGTGATGCGGCCCAGCCACACGAAGGCTTCGTCCTTGGAAATGGTGAGGGTCGTGCCGGGATCGGTCTGCATGGGAGTTCGGGAGAAAGCGGCGAAGGAATGCCCCGTCGGCCAAGGGCGGGAGCCCGCCGATTCTGCCAAAGGCACGCCAGGCCCCCCACGCTGGACCGCCAAGCCGGGGTGTTCCTGGGGGACATGGCCGGCCCGCGCTGCGCTACAGTGTGCGCAACGGCCGTCGTCCGGCCGATGGACCCTCCCCATGGCCAAGCCGACACTGTGGTGCCTGACAGCCCTCGCCCTGATGGGGGGCGGCGGGGCCGCGCAGGCCGAAGATGTGCGCTGGGACGCCCAGGGCGCCGCCAGCCTCGTTTTCACCGTCGCCACCAAGTCCGAACATGAAGCCTGCAGCCGGCTCGCCTCGGGCGAGCGGGTGGTCTGGGCTTTCGTCGCGCAGGGGCCGGTGGATTTCACCATCCGCGACGCACGCACCCGGCAGGTGGTGGGCGGTGCCACGCGCAGCGCCGTGCGCGAGGCACGCGACGCCCTGGAAGTGCCGCGCGCGCAGGTGGTGTGCTGGGCCTGGGTCAACCGCGGTGCGGCCGACACCCAGGTGTCACTGCAGTTGCGCAAGCGCTGAGACCGCACGGGTCATGCCAGTCGATCCGGCCCTGCGCGCCCTGAACATCGACCTGCCGGCCCGGCCCGAGGTGCTGGTCCAGCTCTCGCTGCTGCTGGCCGAAGACGAGGTGGACTTCAAGGCCATGGCCAGCCTCATCGAGGGTGACATGGCCCTGGCCGCGGGCGTGCTCAAGGCCCTGAACGCGCCGATCTACGGCCTGCGCCACCAGGTGCGCACCGTGCAGCAGGCCCTGCAGTACCTGGGCAGCAGCCAGGTGGCGGCAATCGCCTATGAGATGGGCCTGCGCTCGGTCTTTCCCGCCACGCCCGAACTGGAGGCCCTGTGGTCCCGCGCGAGCCGGCGCGGCCTGCTGATGGGCCTGATGGCCCGCCAGCTCGGGCTGAACGCCTTCGTGGCCCATTCGGCCGGGCTGTTCGAGGAATGCGGCAAGGCCGTGATGGTGCGGCATGCCCCGCAGCGCTACGGCCCGATGCTCAAGACCGCGCCTTCGGACGACCTGCTGGTGCTGCAGGAGATGCAGGCTTTCGGCGTGAGCCACGATGCGCTGGGCGCCGCGCTGTGCGAAACCTGGATGCTCGATCCGGCCGCCATCGCCTGCGTGCGCTACCACGTGGCCGTGCACAGCGGCGGCACCTGGCCCAGCCTGGCGGCGGCGCGGCCCCTGTGTGCGCTGTCCACCGTGGCCCACTACCTGCTGCGCGCCCCCGACATGCTCGAAGCGGCCGTGCCCGCCGTCGCAGCGCTCGCGCCGCTGGACGAAGCGGCCCTGATGCAGGTCGCGCGCGAGGTGCAATCCGTGATGTCCACACGCCTGTGAACTGCAGGTCGGAACCGGACCGCAGGTCCTGACCCCTGCGCGACAGGCTTTCAGGACAAATCCGGGTGGTCCGGGGGTGGGGGGGGTGTCATCCTCGTCTTCCCTTGCTTTCGAGGTGACTCCATGAAGCGTCGACACATCCTGCGCGCCCTGGGCGGGTCTGCTGTGGCCCTGGGCGTGGCCCCCTGGGTCCGGGCCCAGGCCTTCCCCAGCCAACCGATCAAGCTGCTGATCGCCTTCCCCGCAGGCGGCCCTACCGACATCACGATGCGCGTGCTCGCCGAGAACGCCTCGAAGATCCTCGGCCAGACCGTGGTGGTCGAGAACCGCTCCGGGGCCGGCGGCACCCTGCCCGCCCAGGCGCTGCAGACCGCCAAGCCCGACGGCTACACCCTCGCCCAGATCCCGCTGGGCGTGTTCCGCCTGCCCTACACCACCAAGATCAACTGGGATCCGGTCAAGGACATCACCTACATCCTGTGCGTCACCGGTTATGCCTTCGGCGTGGTGGTGCCGGCCGACTCGCCCTTCAAGGAGTGGAAGGACTTCGTCGCCTATGCCAAGGCCAACCCCGGCAAGCTGAGCTACGGCTCCACCGGGGCCCTGACCAGCCCGCACCTGACGATGGAGGAGATCGCGCAGAAGCTGGGCATCCAGCTCAACCACATCCCCTACCGCGGCAGCGCCCCGCTGATGCAGGACCTGCTGGGCGGCCAGCTCATGGCCGCCGCCGACTCCACCGGCTTTGCCCCGCATGTGGAAGCCGGCAAGCTGCGCCTGCTCAACACCTGGGGGGCCAAGCGGCTCAAGCGCTTCCCTGACGTGCCCACGCTGATGGAGCTGGGCCTGGGCATCGTGCAGGCCTCGCCCTACGGCATTGGCGCGCCCAGGGGCATGGACCCGGGGCTGGTCAAGACCCTGCACGACGCCTTCAAGCAGGCAATGGAGATGCCCAACCACGTGGAAGCCCTGGCGAAGTATGACCAGGAGCTGATGTACATGAGCTCGGCCCAGTACACCCGCTTTGCCGAAGAGACCTTCGCCAAGGAGAAGGCCCTGATCGAAAAGCTCGGACTGGCCAAGCCGAGCGGACCGCCCTGCGGTGTGTGCCGGCGGCCGCGGCGGCCGGCACACGTCACGGCGCCACGTACGACCCCGACTTGCCGCCGTGCTTTTCCAGCAGGCGGATGCCGCCCATGGTCATGCCCCGGTCCACGGCCTTGCACATGTCGTAGATCGTGAGCAGACCCACCTGCACGGCGGTGAGGGCCTCCATCTCGACGCCGGTGCGCCCGAGCGTCTCGACCTGGGCGCGGCAACGCACGCGGCAGGCCGCGGCATCGACCTCGAAATCGACCGCCACCCGGGTGATGGGCAGCGGGTGGCACAACGGGATCAGGTCGGCCGTGCGCTTGGCACCCTGGATGGCGGCAATGCGGGCGATGCCCAGCACGTCCCCCTTGCGGGCCGTGCCGGCCACGATGGCTTGCAGCGTGGCCGGCCGCATCTCGATGTGGCCTTCGGCCACCGCCACGCGGTGGGTCACGTCCTTGGCGGCCACGTCCACCATGTGAGCCTGGCCCTGCGCATCGAAATGTGTCAGCCCCCCGGCCGGAGGGCTTGGAGCGGGATGATTCATGATCGGTGCATGATAGCGAGGACCGCCGGAGATGTTTCCGCCGTGTAAAGGCACCGAACCTCGCCGTCCCCCCGGTTTCCAATGAGGCTGTCTGCCACGAACCGGGCTTGCGCCCTGGTAAGGTCCGCTCCATGCACCGCCTCTCGATCCTCCCCCGTCGCCTGACCTGCCTGGCGCTGGCCCTGAGCCTCGGGCTGGGCAGCCTGGGCCCCGCGGCGGCCCAGTCCGCGGCCGCCCTGCCCGCATTGGGCGACACGGTCTCGGCCGACTTCAGCCCGGCCGCCGAGCGTCAACTCGGTGAACGCATCATGCAGGTGATCCGCCGCGATCCCGCCCATGCCGACGATCTGGTGCTGCAAGACTACCTGCTCTCGCTGTGGCGCCCGTTGCTGTCGGCCGCCCGTGCGCGCGGCGACCTCTCGGCCGAACTCTCCGACCGCTTCGCCTGGGAGGCCTTCCTCGTGCGCGACCGCTCGGTCAATGCCTTCGCCTTGCCCGGCGGCTACGTGGGCGTGCACCTGGGCCTGATCGGCATGACCACCACCGGCGATGAACTCGCCTCGGTGCTCGCGCACGAACTGGCCCACGTCACGCAACGCCACATCGCCCGGGGCCTGGCCCAGCAGCGCCAGCAGTCCATGCTCGCCATCGCCTCGATGATCCTGGGCGTGATGGCCGCCAGCCGCAGCCCCGATGCGGCCAATGCCCTCATCACCGGCGGCCAGGCGGCGGCCCTGCAGGGCCAGCTCAACTTCTCGCGCGACATGGAGCGTGAGGCCGACCGCATCGGCCTGGGGCTGCTTGAAGGCGCCGGCTTTTCGGTGCTGGGCATGCCCAGCATGTTCGAGCGGCTGCAGCAGGTCTCGCGCCTGAACGACAACAACGCCTTCCCCTACCTGCGCAGCCACCCGCTGACCAGCGAACGCATCGGCGAGGCCCGCACACGCACCGGCCTGAACGGCCGCACACCGCCGTCGCCCACGCTGGAGCATGCCCTGATGCAAGGCCGTGCGCGTGTGCTGATGGACCCGCGCCCCGATGCGGCTCGCAACTGGCTGGCCACCGAAGGCAGCCCCTCGCCGGACCGCGCCGGCGCCTTGCTGCAAGCCAGCACCGAGGCCCATGCCGCGGCCGCCTTGCGCGACTGGCCGCGCATGCGCGCCGCGCTCGAACGCGCCCAGCCCCTGGTGCAGGGCGACCCCCGTGCCACCCGGGCCCTGGCCCTGGTCCGTGCCGACCTGGCCCTGGCCCAGGGCGAGGCCGCCCAGGCCCAGGCCGCCCTGGCCCCCCACCGCCGCGACGGCTCACGCGCCAGCGAGCTGCTGGGGGCCCAGGCCATCTTGGCCGACGGCGGCGCGGACCCCGTCGCCTGGCGACGCGCCACCGAGGACCTGCAGACCTGGGCCTCGCTGCACCCGCGCGACCACCGCGCCTGGGAACTGCTCGGGCAGGCCTGGGAACGCCTGGGCCAGCCGCTGCGCGGCATCCGTGCCCAGGCCGAGGCACGCTACCTGCTCGGCGATCTCCAAGGGGCGATCGACCGTCTGCGTGCCGCACAGCGGCTGAGCCGCCCCGCCGAAGGCTCCGCCGACTTCATCGAGGCCTCGGTGATCGACGTGCGGCTGCGGGAGATCGAGGCCGAATGGCTGCAGCGGCGCCGGGAGGAGATGGGGCGCTGACCGGGGCGTGAACTGCCTCAGTCGTCCTCGCCGCCGCGCACCACGCGGCGGATGATCTCGGTGGCAAAGCCGCGCGCAGCCAGGAACCGCATCTGACGCGCCCGCTCGGTGGCATCGGTGGGGGCGTCGCCGCCGAAACGGCGCGTCCAGACGGCACGGGCGCGTTCGAGTTCGGTGTCGCGCAATTGCTCGACAGCCCCGGCCACCGCTTCCGGCGCCAGGCCGTGACGCTGCAGTTCCTGGCGGATGCGCGCCGTGCCCAGGCGGGCCGCCTTGCGGTGCAGCACCGATTCGACGAAGCGCTCCTCGCTCAGCCAGCCTGTGGCCTGCAAGGCGTCGAGCACGGCGTTGATGTCGTCCGCGTCATCGGCATGCGGCGCCAGCTTGCGCGCCAGCTCCGCGCGCGAATGTTCACGCTGGGCCAGGTACTTCAGCGCCCGGCCCTTGAGGGAGAGCTTGGCAAAGCCCACGCCGGATCATTCCTCCAGGGGCACTTCGGCGTCCTTGGCGGCCCGGGCCTTGCCCTTGCCGGCGGCCTTTTCAGGTTTGTCGGCCGCCGAAGCCGCGGCGCCGGCCAGCGCCGGCACCCCCAGGGCCTCGCGCACCTTGTTCTCGATCTCGAAGGCCAGCTCGGGGTTCTCTTTCAGGAATTCGCGGGCATTGTCCTTGCCCTGGCCGATCTTCTCGCCGTTGTAGGCATACCAGGCTCCGGACTTCTCGAGCACGCGCGTGTTCACGCCCAGGTCGATGATCTCACCTTCGCGCGAGATGCCTTCGCCGTACAGGATGTCGAACTCGGCGGTCTTGAACGGGGGCGAGACCTTGTTCTTCACGACCTTGACCTTGGTCTCGCTGCCAATGACCTCCTCACCCTTTTTGATCGAGCCCACGCGGCGGATGTCCAGGCGCACCGAGGAATAGAACTTCAAGGCGTTGCCGCCGGTGGTGGTTTCGGGCGAGCCGAACATCACGCCGATCTTCATGCGGATCTGGTTGATGAAGATGACCATGCAGTTGGTCTTCTTGATCGTGGCCGTGAGCTTGCGCAGCGCCTGGCTCATCAGGCGGGCTTGCAGGCCGGGCAGAGCGTCGCCCATCTCGCCTTCGATCTCGGCCTTGGGCGTGAGGGCGGCCACCGAGTCGATGATGACGAGGTCGACCGAGCCCGAGCGCACCAGGGCATCGACGATTTCGAGGGCCTGCTCGCCGGTGTCGGGCTGGCTGATGAGCAGGTCCTGCAGGTTCACGCCCAGCTTCTGCGCGTACTGCACGTCCAGCGCGTGTTCGGCGTCGATGAAGGCGCACACGCCGCCTTGCTTTTGCATCTGCGCCACCACCTGCAGCGTCAGCGTGGTCTTGCCCGAGGACTCCGGGCCGTAGATCTCGATCACGCGGCCACGGGGCAGGCCGCCCACGCCCAGGGCGATGTCCAGGCCCAGCGAACCGGTGGACACCACCTGGATGTCCTCGACGGCTTCGCCCTCGCCCAGCCGCATGATCGAGCCCTTGCCGAACTGCTTCTCGATCTGGGCCAGCGCGGCCTGCAGGGCCTTGGCTTTTTCGGTGTTCAGGGCCTTGACGGGTGCGTCCACGAATCTTTCTCCTTGAGGGTTGGCGATGGGTGTCCTGGGAGCCTGTCTTTGCACACAGGCTGGATGCATGAACAGTATTCTGCGGGGGTCGTACCTCCGAGTAAACAGGTTTTTTAGTCAGTTTGCCTTACTATCAAGGCATGTACTCCTCCTCCCCCGATGACACCTGGCGCCAGATCCACCTGGGCCGCCTGCTGGGCCATGCCCTGCGCCGCTTCGATGCCCGGGTGCTCGCGCTGATGGCCCGCGATGTGGAGGTGCCGCTGGCCCTGGCCCACCTCGCGGCGCGTCAGCAGGTGACGGCCGCGCACATCCACATCACCCGCCACCTGGCGCTGGAGGGTTCGCGCCTGACCGAGCTGGCGGCCCGCGCCGGCATGAGCAAGCAGGCCATGGGCGACCTGGTGGACCAGTGCGAGGCCTGGGGCCTGGTGGTGCGCGAGGCCGACCCGCGCGACGCGCGTGCGCGGCTCGTGCGTTTCACCCCCACCGGCCTGGCCTGGCTGGACGCCTTCCGGCGCGCCGTGGCCCAGGCCGAGGCCGAATTCCGCGCCGAAGTGGGCCACGAGGTGGCCACGGTCGTCATGCTGGGGCTGGAGGCTTATGCCGCAGGCGGGGCGGCCTGACGCAAGGCAGCGTGAGGTGCGCTCGCCTAGAATCGAGAGCTCACACTGTGAGGAGACAGCCATGCGCATCCTGATCGCGGAAGACGATCAAGTGCTGGCCGACGGCCTGCTGCGCTCGCTGCGCGGCGCGGGCTACGCGGTCGACCAGGTCGGCTCGGGCACCGAGGCCGACGCGGCGCTGGCTTCGCACGAGTTCGACCTCATCATCCTTGACCTGGGCTTACCCAAGCTGCACGGCCTGGAGGTGCTGCGCCGGCTGCGCGCGCGCGGCACGTCCACCCCGGTGCTCATCCTCACGGCGGCCGACAGCATCGAGGAACGCGTCAAGGGCCTGGACCTGGGCGCCGACGACTACATGGCCAAGCCCTTTTCGCTGCAGGAGCTGGAAGCGCGCGTGCGGGCGCTGACGCGCCGTGGCCTGGGTGCGGCCTCCACGCTGATCAAGCACGGGCCGCTGACCTTCGATCAGACCGGGCGCGTGGCCTACATCAACGACCAGATGATCGAGCTGTCGGCACGCGAGCTGAGCCTGCTGGAGGTGCTGCTGCAGCGCACCGGCCGGCTCGTGAGCAAGGACCAGCTCGTCGAGCGCCTGTGCGAGTGGGGCGATGAGGTGAGCAACAACGCCATCGAGGTCTACATCCACCGCCTGCGCAAAAAGATCGAGCAGGGGCCCATCCGCATCGCCACCGTGCGCGGCCTGGGCTACTGCCTTGAGAAGATCCCGCAGTAACGCACGAGACACAGGCATCCCACCTTGGCCCGCGAGCAGCGTTCGCTCTTCGGCGAGATCCTCGACTGGATGCTCGCGCCGCTGCTGCTGCTGTGGCCGATGAGCGTGGGGCTGACCTGGGTGGTGGCCGAGAACATCGCCAACCGGCCCTTCGACCGCGCGCTCACCGAGACGGCGCGCAATCTCGCGCAGCAAGTGGCAGTCTCGCACAACGAGGTGGTGCTCCAGCTGCCGCCCACGATCTCGGAGTTCCTCAAGGCCGACAACGCGGATGACATCTACTTCCAGGTGCTGGGGGTGCGCGGCGAGTTCGTCAGCGGCGACCGCAGCCTGCCAGTGCCGGTGGCCGAGGAGCCGCACGACCCGGGCACGGTGAAGCTGCGCGCCGACGAGATCGACAACGTGCCCATCCGCGTGGCCTATGTCTGGGTGGAGGTGCCCGGCGCCGACGAAGGCCAGCATGCCCTGGTGCAGGTGGCTGAGACGCTGAACAAGCGCTCGCACCTGGCCACCGAAATCATCAAGGGCGTGATCCTGCCGCAATTCGTCATCCTGCCGCTGGCGGTGGTGCTGGTGTGGCTGGCGCTGTCGCGCGGCATCGCGCCGCTGTCGGAGCTGCAGCAGCGCATCCGGCGCCGCCAGAGCGACGACCTCAGCCCCATCGACGAGCACGAGGCCCCCGAGGAGGTGGCGCCGCTGGTGCGCTCGATCAACGACCTGCTCGCGCGCCTGGACCAATCGATCAAGACGCAGAAGCACTTCCTGGCCGACGCGGCCCATCAGCTCAAGACGCCGCTGGCGGGCTTGCGCATGCAGGCCGAGCTGGCACAGCGCGAAATCGACGCCGGCCAGCGCGACCCGCAGGAGCTCAAGCGCTCGCTGCGCCAGATCGCGCGCTCCAGCCAGCGCGCCGCGCACATGGTCAACCAGTTGCTGGCGCTGGCGCGTGCCGAAAACCAGGGCCAGACGCCGCGCCGGCACGAGGTGCCGCTGGGCGAGATCGCCACCGAGGTGGTGCGCGACTTCGTGCCGCGCGCGATGGACAAGCGCATCGACCTGGGCTACGAGGGGCCGCAGCGCGGCCTGGGGCCGGCCGGCCGCTCGCTGCTGCGCGGCAACCCGCTGCTGGTCAAGGAGCTGGTGCGCAATCTCGTGGACAACGCCTTGCTGTACACGCCGCCAGGGGGCACGGTCACGGTGCGCGTGCTGCACGACCCCTTCGGCCAGGTGGTGGTGCTGCAGGTGGAGGACTCCGGCCCCGGCATCCCCGAGAACGAGCGCGAGCTCGTGTTCCAGCCTTTCTACCGGGCCCTGGGCACCGAGGTGGACGGCAGCGGCCTGGGCCTGGCCATCGTGCGCGAGATCGCCCAGCAGCATGGGGCCGAGGTCTCGATCGAGGACGTGCGATCCGCCCCCGCCGAGGCCCGCGGCACGCGCGTGACGGTGCGCTTCCCGGTGGCACGCGAGGCCATGGCCCACGAGGCCGCGACCCCCACGCCCGGCGAGCGTCAGGAGGTGCACCCCTGAGCGGGGACGCCTTCCCAGGGCTCCTCTGGGAAAACACGGGTGTGCAAAAAAGAACGGCCGTTCTTTAATGCGCTCACCACGCCACGGCGGGCCCCACGCAGGCCCGGCTGCAGCAGTCGAGCGTGGACCCTGACCCCGAGGAGACACCCTGTGAAACGACGCTTGCCCCGCAGCGCGCTGGCCTTGGCTTGCCTGGCTGCCGCCCTGCCCCTGTCGGCCCAGGCCGACACCTACACCCAGACCCGCCATCCCATCGTGCTGGTGCACGGCCTGTTCGGCTTTGACGCCGTGGGGCCGATCGACTACTGGTACGGCATCCCTTCGGCGCTGCGCGCTGGCGGCGCGCGCGTGTACGTGACGCAGCAGTCGGCCGCCAACGCCAGCGAGGTGCGTGGCGAGCAGCTCCTGGCCGAGCTGCGCCGCCTCAAGGCCGCCTACGGGCACCAGAAGTTCAATCTCATCGGTCACAGCCACGGCGGCCACACCATCCGCTACGTGGCGGCCGTGGCGCCCGACCTCGTCGCCTCGGTCACCACCGTGGGCACGCCCCACCTGGGCAGCCCGGTGGCCGACGCCATCCAGGCCGGCACTGGCGTGACCGGCACCACCGCGACGGTCTCGGCCCTGGTGAACGGCTTTGCCAGCGTGATCAGCCTGCTGTCGGGCGCGCCGGGGCTGCCGCAGAACTCCGAGGCCGCGATGATCTCGCTCACCACCAAGGGCAGCGCCGCATTCAACCAACGCTTCCCTCAGGGCCGGCCCACGAGCTACTGCGGCCAGGGCCCGTCCAGCGTGAACGGCGTGCGCTACTACTCGGCCAGCGGCACCTCGGTGCTCACCAATGTGCTCGACGCGAGCGACGCCTTCCTGGGCTTGAGTTCCCTGGCCTTCTGGGGCCAGGACAACGACGGTCTGGTCGGACGCTGCTCCTCGCGCTGGGGCGTGGTGCTGCGCGACAACTATCCCTGGAACCACCTCGACGAGGTCAACCAGGCCTTCGGCCTGCGCGGACTGTTCACGCCCGACCCGGTGGCCTTCTATCGCACCCAGGCCAACCGGCTCAAGCAGGCCGGGTTGTGAGATGGCCGGGCGTCCCCTGGCGCTGATGCTGGCCGCCACCGCGGTGGCGGCGGCGATCGCCTGGGGCCTGCTGCGCCAGGCTCCCGAGGCCAACGTGCCGGCACCCGCGGCGGCCCCCGTGGGCCGGGCCGAAGGCTTCAGCCTGATGGGTGCGGCGCCCTCGCCGTTGCGCAGTCTGGGGCCGGCGCTGGCGCGCTCGGTGGCCGACGTGGACCATGCCCTGTTCGTCGACGGCTCGCTGCGCGAGGCCGCGCTGGACGGCGACTGGGGCGTGGACGCCCAGGGCCGCTTGCAGCCGAGCCTGGCTCTGCGCCGCCGCTTCGATCAGCTGCTCACCACGCTGGGCGAGGTCAACCTGGATGAACTGACCGCCTGGCTGCTCGACCGCACACTGCGCGACGTGGGGCCGCAGGCCAGCACCGAGATCATGGCCGTGTGGGAGCGCTACATCGCACTGCAGGAGCGACGCCATGCCACGGCGGCCCGGCTGGACGACCCGCGCAGTTGGGCCCAGGCGCTGGCCGAGCGCCAGCGGGTGCGCCGCGAGATCCTGGGCCCGGTGTGGGCCGAGGCCTTCTACCGCGACGAGGAGGAGGCGATGCGCCGGCGCATCGAGCAAGGGCTGCAGGCGAGCTCGCCGGCGTCCTCGACGCTCGACCCGCTGCTGCACCCCGACCCCCAGCTCAGCGCCGACGAGCTGCACCGGCGACGCATTGCGCAGTTCGGCGCGGAGGCGGCCGAACGCCTGCGCGCCGAGGACGAAGCCGAGGCGCTCTGGCAGGCCCGGCTGGCCCAGGCCCGCGCGCAGGTGCAGGCCTTGCAGCAGGCCGCCCATTTGTCCGAGCCGCAGCGCCGCGACGCCATCGAGGGCTGGATCGCCAGCCACTTCGACGAGCGCGAGCAGTGGCGCGTGAAAGCCTTGCTGGGCCTGTAGGGCTCAGCGCCCCATCACCTGCTGCGGCAGCCAGGTGACGATCTCGGGAACGAGGTAGATCAGCCCGAGTGCGACGATCATCAGCACAAACATCGGCGCGGCCTGACGTGCGATCCAGGGCAGCTCCCTGCCTGTCATGCCCTGCAGCACGAAGAGGTTGAAGCCCACCGGCGGCGTGATCTGCGCCATCTCCACGACGATCACGAGAAACACGCCAAACCACAGCAGGTCGATGCCCGCCCCCTGCACGATGGGCAACACCACGCCCATGGTCAGCACGATCATCGAGATGCCGTCGAGGAAGCAGCCCAGCAGGATGTAAAACACCATCAGCGCCACCAGCAGGGCCAGCGGCGACAGGCCCAGCGAGCCGATCCATTCGGCCAGGTGGCGCGGCAAACCGATGTAGCCCATCGACAGCGTGAGGAAGGCCGCCCCGGCGAGGATGAGCGCGATCATGCAGTACAAGCGCGTGGCGCCCATCAGCGAATCGCAGAAGGTGCGCCAGGTCAGCGAGCCCTGCGCGGCCGACAGCACCAGAGCCCCCACCACGCCCAGGGCCGCCGCCTCGGTAGCGGTGGCGATGCCGGTGTAGATGGAACCGAGCACCGCCAGGATGAGCAGCACCACCGGGATGAGGTTGCGCGAGGCCCGGAGCTTGTCGAGCAGGGACAGCCCCGGGTCGGCCGCCGGGATCTGTTCGCGGTGCAGGGCCGCCCAGACCATCACATAGACCATCAACAGGCCCGCCACCAGCAGGCCGGGAAAGACCCCGGCGGCGAACAGGCGCGCGATCGACACGTCGGCCGTGACACCATAGACGATCATGATCAACGACGGCGGGATCAGCAGGCCCAGCGTGCCGGCGCCGGCCAGCGAGCCCACGACGATGCCGTCCGGGTAGCCGCGGCGCTTGAGCTCGGGCAGCGCCATCTTGCCCACGGTGGCGCAGGTGGCGGCCGACGAGCCCGAGACCGCGGCAAAGATGGTGCAGCCCAGGATGTTGGTGTGCAGCAGGCGGCCGGGCAGGCGGTTCATCCAGGGGGCCAGCCCATTGAACATGTCCTCCGACAGCCGGGTGCGAAAGAGGATCTCGCCCATCCACACGAACAGCGGCAGCGCCGTGAGCGTCCAGCTCGACGCCGAGCCCCAGATCGTGAGCGCCATCGCATCGCCCGCCGGGCGGGGGCTGAAGAGCTGCATGCCAATCCAGGCCACACCGGTGAGCGTCAGGCCGATCCACACCCCAGACCCCAGCAGGGCAAACAGGCTCAGCACCAGCAAGGTGGTGATCAGGATGTCGTCCATCAGACCCCCGCTTCGCGCACCTGCGATGCACGGCCGCGCACAGTGAGCCACCATTCATCGACGAAGGCCACGAAGAGCAGCAGCGTGCCGGCCGCCATCGCGAGCTGTGGGATCCACAACGGCGTGGCATCGATGCCGGTGGAGATGTCGTGAAAGGCATGCGACTGCCACACCAGCCGCGCGCTGTAAAACGCAAAGAGCCCGGACAGGCCCACCGCGACCGACAGGCTCCACAGCTGCAGCGCACGCCGCCCCTGCGTGCCCAGGGCATTGAGCACGAGCGTCACGCGGATGTGCTCGCCGCGCTTGAGCGTGTGGGCCAGCGACAGGAAGGCGGCGGCGGCCATGCAGTAGCCCGCATAGGCATCCATGCCGCGCAGCGGCAAGGTGTGGAAGCGGTCGATCACGCTGCCCAGCACCATCGCCAGCGTGCCGATCATGCACAGCGCGGCGAGCACCGCCGCGCCGTCATAGAGCGCATCGAGGACGCGACGCATCACATCTTCTTGTAGGCATCGACGATGGCCTGGCCTTCAGGGCCGGCCTTGTCCAGCCATTCCTTCAGCAGCACCTCACCGACCTTCTGCATGTCGGCCTTGAGCTGGGCCGACGGCGGCAGCACCTCCATGCCGTTGGCCTTGAGCTTGGCCTGGGTGTCGGTGTTGACGCGCTGGCTGGCGGCCCAGCCGCGCTCCTCGGCGGCCGCGGCGGCTTTGAGCACGGCGTCCTGCGTGGCCTTGTCCAGCGCATCGAAGGCGCGCTTGTTGGCGATCACCGCGTTCTTGGGCAGCCAGGCCTGGGTGTCGTAGTAGTACTTCAGGTGCTCGTAGAGCTTGCTGTCCACGCCGGTGGCACCGGAGGTCATCATCGACTCGACCACGCCGGTGGCCAACGCCTGGGACAGCTCGGCGGCCTGCACCGTGACGGGCTGCGCGCCCACCAGCTCGGCGATGCGCGAGGTGGCCGGGCTGTAGGCGCGCCACTTGCTGCCCTTGAGGTCGGCCGCGGCGTTCAGCGGCTTCTTGCTGTAGATGCCCTGGGGCGGCCAGGGCACCGAAAAGAGCAGCATCATGCCCTGTTCGGAAAGCTTCTTTTGCAGCGCCGGTTTCTGGGCCGCATAGAGCTTGCGCGCCGCGGCGTAGCTGTCGGCCAGGAAGGGGATGCCGTCCAGACCGAAGGGTTGCCATTCATTCTGGAAATTCACCAGCAGGATCTCACCGGCCTGAGCCTGGTTGCCCTGGACCGCACGCTTGATCTCCGGCGCCTTGAACAGCGAGGCCCCGGGATGCACCGTGATGGCCAGCTTGCCGCCGCTGGCCTCGCCGGCCTCCTTGGCGAACTGCACGATGTTTTCAGTGTGGAAGTTGCTGGCGGGATAGGCGGTGGGCAGGTCCCACTTGGTCTGGGCAAGGGCGCCGGCGGCAAAGCCCACCAGCACGGCGGCGACAAGAGACGGCTTGAGCATGGAAACCTCCAAACGTTCGGGAGCGGAAGCGGCACACGTCGCCGCAGGCAGGGCTGGTCACGCAAGAACGGGGCCAGGGCGTGCCCACCAATGTAGTGAGTTGCCACCGATCCGGGATCAGTGTTTTCCCGTCATGTTGACATTTTGTCGATAAAACGTTGATGTATGGCGTACATTATCTGGGTGGTCGGCCCCCTGGCAGGGCCGCTATGACCGGTTTTGGTGCGCCGTGAGGCACCTGCTTGGAGAAAAACCATGTCCCGCCGCAAATCCGCGCCCGCCCCGACGGCAGGTGTGCCCCTCGAGCCCCGACGGCCCATCGTCTCGTCGGCCCATCTGGTCTCGCCGCGCAGCAGCGAACTCAGCGAGTTCGAATTCGGGCTCATCGTCTCCAACAATGCCTTCTCGCGCTGGATCGTGCACTGCATGGCCGCCGCCGGCCTGCGCGAGCTCACGCCGCTGGACGTGCTGGTGTTGCACCACGTCAATCACCGGGCCCGAGACAAGCGCCTGTCCGACATTTGCTTCATCATGAATGTCGAGGACACGCATCTGATCAACTATTCGCTGAAAAAGCTGCAGAACCTTGGGGTGGTGCAGTCCAGCCGCAACGGCAAGGACGTCACCTATGCCACCACCGAGGCGGGCCGGCGCCACGTCGAGCGTTACCGCGAGATCCGCGAGGCCTGTCTGGTGAGTGCGCTCAACGCCAACGAGGCGCTCAACCACGAAATCGGCGAACTGGCCCGGCTGCTGCGCGTGCTCTCCGGCGTGTACGACCAGGCGGCCCGCGCCGCCGCTTCGCTGTGAACCCATGGAGGCCCGTATGAGCACGCCCTGTCCCACAAATACGCAGCGCTGGCAGTTCTGGATCGACCGGGGCGGCACCTTCACCGACATCGTCGCGCGGCGCCCCGACGGTTCGATCACGACGGCCAAGCTGCTGTCGGAGAACCCCGAGCAGTACCGCGACGCCGCAGTGGCCGGCATCCGCAGGCTGCTGGGCCTGGGGTCCGGCGAGCTCATCACGCCGGCCCAGGTCGAATGCGTGAAGATGGGCACCACCGTGGCCACCAATGCGCTGCTGGAACGCAAGGGCGACCGCACGCTGCTGGTCACCACGCGGGGCTTCCGCGATGCGCTGCGCATCGCCTACCAGAACCGCCCGCGACTCTTCGACCGCCACATCGTGCTGCCCGAGCTGCTCTACGAGCAGGTGATCGAGGCCGACGAGCGCATCGGCGCCGACGGCGAGGTGGTGCAGCCGCTCGATGCCGGCGCCTTGCGCACGGCCCTGGAAGCCGCCTACGCCGACGGCATCCGCGCCTGCGCCATCGTCTTCATGCACGGCTACCGCCACACGGCCCACGAACGCAAGGCCGCTGATCTGGCGCGCCAGATCGGCTTCACGCAGGTGTCGGTCTCGCACGAGGTGAGCCCGCTGATGAAGTTCGTCTCGCGCGGCGACACCACGGTGGTCGATGCCTACCTCTCGCCCATCCTGCGCCGTTATGTGGAGCAGGTCGCCTCCGAGATGCCGGGCGTGCCGCTGTACTTCATGCAGTCCAGCGGCGGCCTCACCCAGGCCGACCGCTTCCAGGGCAAGGACGCCATCCTCTCGGGCCCGGCCGGCGGCATCGTCGGCATGGTGCGTACGGCCGAGCTCGCCGGCTTCGAGCGCGTGATCGGCTTCGACATGGGCGGCACCTCCACCGATGTGTCGCACTATGCCGGCGAGTTCGAGCGCGCCTTCGAGACCCAGGTGGCCGGCGTGCGCATGCGCGCGCCGATGATGAGCATCCACACGGTGGCCGCCGGCGGTGGCTCCATCCTGACCTTCGACGGCTCGCGCCTTCGTGCCGGCCCGCACAGCGCTGGCGCCAACCCCGGCCCGGCCTGCTATCGCCGCGGCGGCCCGCTGGCGGTGACGGATGCGAACGTGATGCTGGGCAAGATCCAGCCCACCT
>NZ_JBKBVU010000263.1:0-3435 GCF_046289365.1 Caldimonas sp.
GCACCGTGCTCACGCAGCCCAGCACCGCGCCCTGGCGCAACCAGTCGTGGGTGAAGTCCTGGTCGTCCACCACCAGCTCCAGCGAGACGCCCTCGTGCACCAGCGCATCCAGCGCCGGCGGCACCCAGGTGGCCAGGCTGTCGGCGTTCACGGCAATCGGCAGCCGGTCGCCCCCGCCGCCGGCCGCATCGAGCTCGCGGGCCACGTCGGCGCGCAGCGCCTGCCACTGGCGCGCAAAGCGCAGCAGCACCTTGCCCGGCTCGGTCAGACGCAGGGGCCGCACACGCACCCCCACGTCCTGACCAGCCCGGGCCTCCAGAGCCCGCAGGCGCTGCGAGACGGCCGACTGCGTGATGGCCAGCCGCGTGGCGGCCCGCTCGAAGCTGCCCTCGTCCACGAGGGCGGCCAGGCATTCCAGGGCGGCAGGGTCCAGGTCGTTCATAAGTGACGCTAATGTAATCGGAACAATATTCATCTCGCTTCACTGGAAGCGGCGCCCTGCCCACAATGCCCGGATGCTGGCCCTGGACCCGACCCGTGACGCCTTCGTCCTGAGCTCGCCCGCCCTCGTGGCGGCGGGGCTGCAGGGCCTGGTCGCGATGGCCGGGCTGATCGTGGCCATCGGGGCGCAAAACGCCCTGGTGCTGCGTCAGGGCCTGGCCCGCCGGCATGTGGGCGCGGTGGTGGCCGTGTGCATCCTGTCCGACTGGGCACTCACTGCGGTGGGCGTGATGGGCCTGGGCCGCTGGCTGGCCACCTCGCCGCTGTGGATGGAGGCGATGCGCTACGGCGGGGCGGCTTTCCTGATCGCCTATGGGGCGATGGCGGCCCGGCGCGCCTGGGCGGGCGCCTCGGCCGGCCTGGTGGCCCGAGGCGGCGACCGGGGCCTGGCGCCCACGTTGGCGGCGACGCTGGCGATGACCTATCTCAACCCCCATGTCTACCTGGACACCGTGGTGCTGATGGGAGCGCTGGGCGCGCAGCATCCGCCGGCGGCGCGCTGGGCCTTCCTGGCCGGTGCGGGCGCGGCTTCGGCCGCCTGGTTCGGCCTGCTGGGCTACGGGGCGCGTCTGGCCTCGGGCTGGCTGCGCCGCCCCGAGGTGTGGCGTGGCCTGGACGCGGTGATCGCCGCGGTGATGTTCTGGATCGCGGCGCAATTGCTGCTGCAACCCCTGGGGGCCTCCGGGGTCTGAACCTCGGGATGCCCCCGTTCCTTCGAGGAGTCGATCATGCGAGTCATCGTTCTGGGCGCCGGCATCGTGGGCATCAGCACGGCCTGGTACCTGCTCGAAGAGGGCCACGAGGTCACCGTGGTCGACCGCCAGCCCGATGCCGCGCTGGAGACCAGCTTTGCCAACGGCGCGCAGATCTCGGTGAGCTTCTGCGAACCCTGGGCCAGCGCCGGCGCACCGCTGAAGGTCTTGAAGTGGCTGGCCCGCGACGACTCGCCGCTGCTGTTCCGTCCCCGGCTCGACCCGCAGCAGTGGCTGTGGGGGCTGCGTTTCCTCACCCAATGCAACGACGCGGCCTTCGAGCGCAATGTGCGCCAGCTCGTGGCCCTGGGCCGCTACAGCCATGAGTCGCTCAAGGCCCTGGTGGCGCGCACCGGCATCGACTACCAGCGCCTGGAGCGCGGCATCTTGCACTTCTTCTCGACGCCGAAGGATTTCGAGGACGGCGCGGCCGGGGCCGAGCTGATGCGCAAGTACGGCGTGGACCGCCGCGTGCTCAGCCGCGAGGAGGTGCTGAAGGTGGAGCCCGCGCTGGCCGCCTACGGGCCCCACATCGCCGGCGGCACCTACACCCCCAGCGACGAGTCGGGCGACGCGCGCGTCTTCACCCAGCAACTGGCGCGCCTGTGCGCGCAGCGGGGGGCGCGCTTGCTCTACGAGCACGACGTCCTGGGCTTCGAGGCCGGTGGCGGTGAGGTGCGCGGCGTGCGTGTGGGCGACATGCGCAGCGGCCGCCAGCACACCCTCGTGGCCGACGCCTACGTGGCGGCGATGGGCTCGTACACCGCCCCGTTGCTGCGCCCGTTGGGCGTGTCGCTGGCCATCTACCCGGCCAAGGGCTATTCGGCCACGCTGCGGCTGAAGCATCCCGACAAGGCCAGTGTCGTAAGCCTGCTCGACGACAGCCGCAAGATTGCGATCTCGCGCCTGGGCGAGTTCGTGCGCATCGCCGGCACGGCCGAGCTGGCCGGCTACGACACCCGCCTGGACACGTCCACCGCGCGGGTGCGCTGCCAGGCCTTGCTCAAGCGCTACGAAGAGCTCTTTCCCGGGGTGGCCGATTTGAGCGAGCCGAACTTCTGGACTGGGCTGCGCCCCAGCACGCCTTCGAACATCCCCTACATCGGCCGCACCCGCGTGGGCCGGCTGTGGGTGAACGCCGGCCACGGCACGCTGGGCTGGACGCACGGCGCCGGCTCGGGCCGCGCGCTGGCCGAGCTGATGAGCGGCAAGCGGCCGGCGCTGGACTTCTGCTTCTGCGGGCCCCAGGCCGCCCTGGCGGGGGCATCCGGCCTGCGCCGTGTGGCCGCCTGATCAGCCGCCCCGGGCCGAGCGCCGGCGCTGATGCGCCTGTCCGGCCGCGACGATGCGCTCGCGCATCCAGACATGGGCCGGATGCCGGTCGTGCCGCTGGTGCCACAGCACCTCCACGTGCACGCCCTGCAGGGCCAGCGGGATGGGCTGGATCGCCAGCTCGTCCTCGAAGCCGGTGGCGCTGAGGAACTCGTAAGGCAGCACCGTCAGCAGGTCCGAGCCCGTGACCACCCGCCCGGCGGTGAAGAACTGGTTGACCGTGAGCACCACGCGCCGGGTGCGGCCCAGCGCGGCCAGGGCTTCGTCGACGAAGCCATGCGCGCGCCCCGAAAAGCTCACCAGCAGATGGTGAGCCTCGCAGAAGCGCTCCAGCGTGAGCTCGCCCTGCGCCAGCGGATGGCCTTTGCGCATCACGCACACATAGTGCCCGTCGTACAGCCGCTGGTGGTGGATGGTGGCCTGGCCGCCCTCGGCTTCCAAGGCTGCGACAGCCTGGGGGAAGTAGCCGATCGCGAAATCGGCTTCGCCGCGCTCCAGCCAGGGGCGCGGGTCGCGTGTGGTCAGCGGCAGCACGCGCACCTGGGTCAGGGCCTGGATCGATTCGATGGCCTGCACCAACGCCGGCAGCAAGGTGGCGGCCGTGGCGTCGGCCATGGCCAGACGGAAGGTGGCTTCCTGGGTGCGCGGATCGAAACCGCGCGGCTCGGTGGCCTCGCGCAGACGGTCGAGCGCGGCGCGCACCTCGGGCCACAGGGCCTCGGCCTTCGGCGCACAAGTGTTTTACGAACGCCTTTTTGCAAATGAAGTAGCAGCCAATCGTTTTGACCTGTTTTTTGGATTTCAACAACGCAAACTGCTGCAGCGGGGTGCCGACCGCTATGGCTACTCG
>NZ_JBKBVU010000264.1:0-3428 GCF_046289365.1 Caldimonas sp.
GCCCGGCTTCGGGCGGCCGGGCGCCGGGCCTCAGCGCCGTTCCCACACCGCGGCAAAAAAGCCATCGGTGGCATGGCGGTGAGGCCATAGCCGCAGGCTATCGCCTTGGACGAGGCTCGCGGCCTGCGGCACCTTGGCCTGGGCCAGGGCCTCGGTGGCGCTGAGCCCCCGGAATTCGGGGTGCGCCTCGCTGAAGGACTGGGCGACCTGCTCGTTCTCCTCGGACAGGACGCTGCAGGTGGCGTAGACCAGCCGCCCGCCCGGCTTGAGCAGGCGCGCCGCACCGTCGAGGATGGCCCGCTGCCGGGCCTGCAGTTCGGCCACGGCCTGCGGCGACTGCCGCCACTTCAAATCGGGGTTGCGGCGCAGCGTGCCCAGGCCGGAACAGGGCGCATCGACCAGTACACGATCCACCTTGCCAGCCAGTCGCTTGATACGTTCGTCGCGTTCGTGGGCGATCTGGGCCGGGTAGACGTTCGACAGGCCGCTGCGCGCCAGGCGGGGTTTGAGCTTTTCCAGTCGATGGCCCGAGACGTCGAAGGCGTACAGCCGCCCGGTGTTGCGCATCGCCGCGCCCAGGGCCAGGGTCTTGCCCCCGGCACCGGCGCAGAAGTCCACCACCATCTCGCCGCGCTTGGCGCCGGTGAGCAGCACGAGGAGCTGGCTGCCCTCGTCCTGCACCTCGACGTCGCCGCGGCTGAAGACCTCAAGCTTGTTCAGCGCCGGCTTGCCCTGCACCCGCAAGCCCCAGGGGGAGTACGGCGTGGGCACGGCCTGGATGCCGGCGGCCGCCAGCTCGGTCTGGACCGCCTCCACCTTCGCCTTGAGCACGTTGACACGCAGGTCCAGCGGGGCCGGCCGGGACAGACTGTCAACCAGGGGCCAGAACTCGTCGCCCAAGGCGTCCTTGAGCGCACCGGCCAGCCAGTCGGGCAGGTTGTGGCGCAGCTTCTCGGGCAGCGTCGCCGCCTGCACGGCCTGCACCTGGGCCAGCCAGGCCTGCTCGTTGGGGCCCGTCGCGGCGCGCAATATGGCCTCCCCGCCCTGCCAGGCCAGCAGCGCCAGGCGGCGCTCCAGGGCGCCATGGCCCGATTGGGCGAAGTGCTGGTAGTACAGCCGCCGCCTCAGCACGGCGTACGCGGTTTCCGCCAGGGCGTGCCGCTCGCGCGGCCCCAGTGTGCGGTGCTGGCGGAAGAAGGCGGACACCACCGCGTCGGCCGGCGCGTCCAGCTTCAGGATGGCGCGCAGGAGTTCGGTGGCGAGATCGACCAGGGCGTTCGGATGCATGGCGCGGGATTATCCCCGGCCACGGCAAGGCTTACAGCAGCAGTTGTGCCTCGCCGCCGCGGTGGGTGACGATCCCCTTGCGCAGCTCCAGGGCGCCTTCGACCATCCAGCGCACGGCACGCGGATAGATGATGTGCTCCCGGGCCAGCACCCGCGCGGCCAGACTGTCCTCGGTGTCGTCGGGCAGCACGGGCACGGCGGCCTGGACGATGATGGGGCCGTGGTCGAGTTCGGGGGTGACCAGGTGCACCGTGGCGCCGGCCAGCTTACAACCGGCCTCCAGGGCCCTGCGATGGGTGTGCAGCCCGGGGAAGGCCGGCAGCAGCGAGGGATGGATGTTCACCAGACGGCCCTGGTAGTGCTGAACGAAACGCGCCGTGAGGATGCGCATGAAGCCGGCCAGGGCCACCACGTCGGGCTGGTGGGTGTCGATCACGCGGGCCAGTTCGGCATCGAAGGCCTCGCGGCTGACGTGCTGGGTGTGGTCCACCACGGCAGTGGGGATGCCGCGGGCGGCGGCGAACTGCAGGCCCTTGGCGTGCGGGCGGTTGCTGATCACGGCGGCGATCCGGGCGCCCCATTGCTCGGCCTCGCAGGCCTGGACGATGGCTTCCATGTTCGAGCCCCGCCCCGAGATCAGGATCACGATGCGTTTCATGGGGCGGCAGTGTAGCCGTTGCCTTTCCCGGCCCGCGCAGGCCCGGGACGCCGCACCTACAATCTTGCGCTTGCACCGCGATGCCTTCGCGCCACCTTCTTCTTCGTGCAGCGTCTTCCATGACCCAACGCGTCCTCACCGGCATCACCACCACCGGCACCCCCCACCTGGGCAACTACGTCGGCGCGATCCGCCCGACCGTGCAGGCCAGCCTGGAGCCCGGCGTGGAGAGCTTCCTCTTCCTGGCCGACTACCACGCACTGATCAAGTGCGACGAGCCCGAGCGCATCGAGCGCTCACGCCTGGAGATCGCCGCGGCCTGGCTGGCCGCCGGGCTCGATCCGCAGCGCGTGACCTTCTACCGGCAGAGCGACATCCCCGAGACGCCCGAGCTCACCTGGCTGCTGACCTGCGTCACCGCCAAGGGCCTGATGAACCGGGCGCACGCCTACAAGGCCGCCACCGATGCCAACGAAGCCGCCGGCGAGGACCCGGATGCCAACGTCACGATGGGGCTGTTCAGCTACCCCATCCTGATGGCCGCCGACATCTTGCTGTTCAATGCCCACCGCGTGCCCGTGGGCCGCGACCAGGTGCAGCACATCGAGATGGCGCGCGACATCGCGCAGCGCTTCAATCACCTGTTCGGGCGTGGGCGCGAGTACTTCGTGCTGCCGCAGGCGCAGATCGACGATCATGTGGCCACGCTGCCCGGCCTGGACGGCCGCAAAATGTCCAAGAGCTACGACAACACCATCCCGCTGTTCGAAGGCGGAGCCAAGGGCCTGAAGGAGGCCATCGCCCGCATCGTGACCGACTCGCGCGCTCCCGGCGAACCGAAGGAGCCCGAGGGCTCGGCCCTGGTGATGATCCATGACGCCTTTGCCGATGCCGCCCAGCGCGAAGCCTTCCGGGCCGACCTGCGTGGCGGGCTGGGCTGGGGCGAAGCCAAGCAGCGGCTGCTGGCGCTGATCGAGGCGCACATCGGGCCGATGCGCGAGGCCTATGACCGCTACATGGCCCACCCCGAGCAGGTGGAAGAGATCCTGCAGGCCGGCGCACGCAAGGCCCGCGCGGTGGCCACGCCGTTCCTGAAGGAACTGCGCCATGCCGTGGGCCTGCGGCCGATGGTGGCTGTGCCTCGTGCGCCTGCCAAGGCCACGCCGGCCGCCAAGACCCCGGCCCTGCCGGACTTCAAGCACTACCGCGAGAACGGCCTGTTCTACTTCAAGCTCACTGCGCCCGATGGCCGCGTACTGCTGCAAAGCAGCGGACTGGCCGAAGGCCGTGAAGCGGGAGGCTGGGTCAAGCGATTGCGCACCGAGGGCGCCGCGGCACTGGACGAGGCGCCGGTGTCGCTGGGTGAAGGGGTGGAACGTGCTGCGGTCGAGGCAGCGCTGGAGGAATCGGTGGAGGCCCAAAAGAGGACAAAAAAAAAGCGCGGGGGGAAAAACGAGATTTCTTGGTTCTTCGCTCCCCTGTT
>NZ_JBKBVU010000040.1:0-21208 GCF_046289365.1 Caldimonas sp.
GGTGGCCCAGCAGCACCACCGTGGCGCCGTGCGCGATCGCCATACGGCGCAGCGCCTGGTATCGGGCGCGGCGCGCCACGGCCTCCACACTCTCGCCCGGCGCAGGACGCAGCCCCAGCGATTCCCAGGCCAGACTCACCGGCCAGCCGCGGCGCCGCCAGGTCTCGCATTGCCGGCGGCAGTGTGCGAGCCACTCGTCGGCGCGCGGGTGCAACCCATGGTGGACATGCAAGGCCACCACCTGCCAACCCAAGGGCTTGGCCACCTGCAGCGTGGCAAACAGCAGGGCCGTGGAATCACGGCCCCCGCTGTAGGCGACCGCCACCACGCCGGGCGCGGCAGCCGCAGTCTTCATCAACGTGCTTTGGTGTCGGTGAAGCGGCCGTAGCTCTGCAGCCGCTCGTAGCGGCGGTTGAGCAGCTCCTTGGGCTTGAGGTCGCTGACCTGCCGCAGGGCGTCGTTGAGGGCGCGCTTGAGATAGGCCGCCATCTGCTTCGGGTCACGATGGGCCCCGCCCACCGGCTCATTGACGATCTTGTCCACCAGGCCCAGCGCCTTGAGGCGATGGGCCGTGATGCCCAGGGCCTCTGCCGCTTCGGCGGCGCGGTCGGCGGTCTTCCAGAGGATCGAGGCGCAACCCTCAGGGGAGATGACCGAGTACACCGAGTACTGCAGCATCAGCACCTGGTCACCCACCGCGATCGCCAGGGCGCCGCCCGAGCCCCCTTCGCCGATGATGGTGGCGATGATGGGCACTTCGAGCTGGGCCATCTCGAAGATGTTGCGACCGATCGCCTCGGACTGACCACGCTCTTCGGCTCCGATGCCCGGATACGCACCCGGGGTGTCGACGAAGGTGAAGACCGGCAGGCCGAACTTCTCGGCCAGCTTCATCAGGCGCAAAGCCTTGCGGTAGCCCTCGGGGCGCGACATCCCGAAGTTGCGCAGCGCACGCTCCTTCGTGTCGCGGCCTTTCTGGTGGCCAATGACCATGCAGGGCTGGCCGTTGAAGCGCGCCAGCCCGCCGACGATCGACTGGTCGTCGGCGAAATGCCGGTCGCCATGCAGTTCCTGGAACTCGGTGAAGATCTCCCCCACGTAGTCCAGCGTGTAGGGGCGCTGGGGGTGGCGGGCGATCTGCGTGACCTGCCAAGGGGTCAGGCTCGCGTAGATGTCCTTCGTGAGCTGCAGGCTCTTCTTGCTCAGGCGGTCGATCTCTTCGGAGATGTCCACCGCCGACTCGCTTTGCACATAGCGCAGCTCGTCGATCTTGGATTCGAGCTCGGCAATGGGCTGCTCGAACTCGAGGAAATGTCGTTTGCTCATCCCGGTGATCCCGACGTTGGACGCAGCACCCCGCTGTGGTTGTCGATGTGCGCGAGGCGAACGAAGCCTAGTACTCCACGGGCAGGGGGTCCAGGCTGCGCCAAATGTACCATGTCGCCACCGAGCGAAAAGGGGCCCAGGCGTCGCCGATTTCCCGGGCTTCGGCGCGCGAGACGGGTTCGCCGCTGAAGTAGTTCAGGCTGATGCCCTTGAGCAGGCCCACGTCGTCATAGGGCATGACGTTGGGCCGCATCAGGTGGAAGATCAGGAACATTTCGGCCGTCCAGCGGCCGATCCCGCGGATGGCCACCAGCTCGTCGATGATGGCCTCGTCGTCCATGCCCGCCCACTGGCGCACATGCACGGCCCCTTGGTCGAAATGGGTCGCCAGGTCGCGCAGGTACTCCACCTTGCGGGCCGACAGCCCCGCGGCGCGCAACTGATCGACGGGCAGCGCCAGGACGGCCGACGGGGAGATGCGCGTGGACGGGCCGGGAGTGAGCGCGGCAAAACGATCCCACACGGCCTGGGCGGCCTTGACGGAAATCTGCTGGCCCACGATCGAGCGTGCCAGCGTGGTGAAGGCGTCTCCGCGACTTTGCAGCCGCGCCTCGCCGAACTGCGGGATGAGCTTGCGCATCACCCGGTCGCGCCGGCTCAGGTACTTGCAGGCATCGTCCCAATAATCCGGGGTGACCACACGGCCCATGGTGTTCAGGCCTTCACCCAGGTGGTGCCTTGGGGGGTGTCCTGCAGCACGATGCCGCGGGCCGCCAGGGCGTCGCGGATGCGGTCGGCTTCGGCGAAGTTGCGGGCCTTCTTGGCAGCCGCACGCGCCTCGATCTGGGCCTGGATCTCGGCCTCGTCCAACTCGGCGCCACCTTGCAGATAGGCTCTCGGCGCTCCCTGCAGCAGCCCGAGCGTGCCGCCCAGGGCCTTGAGCAGGCCGGCCACCTGGGGCGAGCCCGTGCGGTTGGTCTCGCTGGCCAGGTCGAACAGAACGGCCACGGCTTCAGGCGTGTTGAAATCGTCGTTCATGGCCGCGCGGAAGCGCGCGGCGTGCGGCTCGCTCCAGTCGATGCCCGCGTCGGCCGGCGTCACCTTGTCCAGCGCGGTGTACAGGCGGCGCAGCGCGTGGCGGGCGTCCTCGAGGTTGGCGTCGCTGAAGTTGAAGGGGCTGCGGTAATGGGTGCGCAGCATGAAGAAGCGCACGGTCTCGCCGTCGAAGCGCTTGAGGACGTCGCGGATGGTGAAAAAGTTGCCCAAGGACTTGGACATCTTCTCGTTGTCGACGTTGAGGAAGCCGTTGTGCATCCACACGTTGACGAAGGTCCGGCCGGTGGCCCCTTCGCTCTGGGCGATCTCGTTTTCGTGGTGGGGGAACTGCAGATCCATGCCCCCGCCATGGATGTCGAAGTGCTCGCCCAGCAAGGCGCAGCTCATCGCCGAGCATTCGATGTGCCAGCCCGGACGCCCGCGGCCGAAGGGGGCGTCCCACTTCGCTTCCTCCGGCTCGCTGTCTTTGGCGGCCTTCCACAGCACGAAGTCCAGCGGGTCCTCCTTGCCATCGGCCACCGCCACGCGCTCGCCGGCGCGCAACTGATCGAGCGACTTGCCCGAGAGCTTGCCGTAGCCGGGAAAGCGCCGCACCGCGTAGTTCACATCGCCACCCGGGGCCCGGTAGGCCAGGCCCTTGGACTCCAGGCGGCCGATCAGGTCGATCATCTCGCGCACGTACTCGGTCGCACGGGGCTCGTGCGTGGGCGGCTCGATGCCCAGTCGGGCGATGTCCTCGTGCATCGCGGCGGTCATCTCGCGGGTCAGCTCGCCGATCGTGATGCCGCGCTCGACCGCCCGCTTGATGATCTTGTCGTCGATGTCGGTGATGTTGCGCACATAGGTGACGCGGTAGCCCAACACCTTCAGCCAGCGCTGCACCACGTCGAAGGCCATCATCATGCGGGCGTGGCCCACGTGGCAGTAGTCGTAGATGGTCATGCCGCACACATACATGCGCACATGACCCGGTTCGATCGGGGAAAAGGGCTCCTGCCGGCGCGTGAGCGTGTTGTAGATGGAAAGCGTCATGGGTGCCGTGAACTCGGGTCGCGGCGCGCTCAAACAAGGGAAGCCGGCGCAGGCCGCGATAGAATCGAACGAGTATATCCCTGCCACCGTCCAGGCCACCTGCCGCATGCCCCTGCCTGCCTCCGCTGCCCGTCCCCGCCGCTGGCGGTTTGCCGCCGTGGCCGCGCTGGGCCTGTGGGCCGCGGCAAGCTGGAGCCAGCCGGCTGAGCCCGATACGATCCGACGCCTGTTGCGTGAAGGGCGCACGGCCGACGCCCTGGTCAGCGTTGAACAGGCGCTGCAGGCCCGGCCCCAGGACGTGCAGTTGCGCTTCCTGCGGGCGGTGGTGCTGACCGAGCAGAACAAGCTCGATGAGGCCGCGGCCCAGTACCTGCGTCTCATCGAGGACCGCCCCGACCTGCCCGAAGCCTACAACAACCTCGCGGTGATCTATTCGCGGCAGGAACACTACGAGAAGGCCCGCCAGGCTCTGGAGATGGCCGTGCGCCTGCAGCCGCGCTATCCCCAGGCCCATGAGAACCTCGGCGACATTTACGCCAAACTGGCCGGCCAAGCCTATGCCCGGGCCCTCGAACAGCAACCCGGACACCCGGGCCTGCCCGTCAAACTGGCCCTGGTGCGTGAGCTCTTCACCCCGGTCCGGGTGCCCCCCCGTTGAACGCGGGGTTGCCCGGGCCACCCCACGGCCCGCCCCGAGCGGGACGACAATCGAGCCACGATCCACACGGAGGTTTCCAAGATGATGCAACGCTGCTTCGCCTGGGGGGTGACCCTGGTCCTGGCCGGGGTCCTGGCCCTTCCGGCCTGGGCGCAGACCGTGCGCCTGTCCACCACCCAAGGCGACATCGTGATCCAGCTCGACGCCGCCAAGGCCCCCAGGACCGTCGAGAACTTCCTGGAGTACGTGCGGGCGCGTCACTACGACGGCACCATCTTCCACCGCGTCATCGACGGCTTCATGATCCAGGGCGGCGGCTTCACGCCCGACATGGCTCAGAAGCCCACCCGCGCGCCGATCCCGCTGGAGGCCCGCAACGGCCTGAGCAACCAGCGCGGCACCATCGCAATGGCCCGCACGATGGACCCGAACTCCGCCACGGCGCAGTTCTTCATCAACGTCAGGGACAATCCTTTCCTCGACGCCCCCAACGCGCCGGACCGCCAAGGCTATGCGGTCTTCGGCCGCGTGGTCGCCGGCATGGACGTGGTCGACAAGATCAAGGCCGTGCGCACCACCAGCAAGGGGCCGCACCAAAACGTCCCGGTCGAACCGGTGATCATCCGCCAAGCCACTGTGGAGAAATGAATCATGGCCGTTGAACTGCACACCAACCTCGGGGTCATCCGCATCGAACTCGATGCCGAGAAGGCCCCCCTGTCCACCGAGAACTTCCTGAACTACGTACGCAAGGGCCATTACGACGGCACCGTGTTCCATCGTGTCATCGACGGCTTCATGATCCAAGGCGGCGGCTTTGCGCCCGGGATGAAGCAGAAGGCCACGGATGCGCCCATTCGCAACGAGGCGAACAACGGTTTGAAGAACGACATCTACACCCTGGCCATGGCGCGCACCTCCGACCCGCACTCGGCCACCGCGCAGTTCTTCATCAACGTGGCCAACAACGACTTCCTCAACTTCAAGTCCGAAACCCCGCAAGGCTGGGGCTATGCGGTGTTCGGCAAGGTCGTGGCCGGCACCGAGGTGGTCGACCGGATCAAGGGGGTCCGCACCGGGCGGCGCGGCTTCCATGATGACGTGCCCGTCGACGATGTGGTGATCGAGAAGGCCGTCGAGGTCTGAAGCGCTTGAGCGCGGCCCGCCCGTCTCCTCCTCCTGCCCCGCAGCCGGTACCCGAGCTGCACGCCCCGTCGCGCTGGACGGCGATCGACATCCTGTCGGACCTGCACCTGCAGGCCGGCCTGCCGGGCACGACGGCGGCCTGGGCCCGCCATCTGACCACCACGGCCGCCCAGGCGGTGATCCTGCTGGGGGATATTTTCGAGGTCTGGGTGGGCGACGATGCAGCCGAGCCAGGCAGCTTCGAGGCACACTGTGCAGCCATCCTGCGCGAGGCTTCACGCACGAGGACGCTCTACTTCATGGCCGGCAACCGCGACTTCCTGGTGGGCCCGGACTTTCTTGCGCGCTGCGGCGTGCAGGCCCTGCCCGATCCGACCGTGCTCGTCGCCTTTGGCCGGCGCTGGCTGCTCAGCCACGGCGATGCCCTGTGCCTGGACGATGTCGAGTACCAGGCCTTCCGCCGCCAAGTGCGTGAGCCGTCCTGGCAGCAAGCCTTCCTGGCCCAGCCGCTGGCGCAACGGCGTGAACTGGCGGCCCGCATGCGCTGCGCCAGTGAACAGCGCAAGCGCGAGCACGGTCTGGAGGGCTACGGCGACCTGGACGCGGCAGCCGTCCTGGACTGGCTGCGCGCCTGTGAGGCCGAGGCACTCATCCACGGGCACACGCACCGCCCCGCCGACCACAGCCTGCCCGAAGGACGGCAACGGCATGTGCTGTCCGACTGGGACTTCGACACCCACGGACACCCCCCCCGTGGCGAGGTGCTGCGCCTGCAGGCCCAGGGCCTGCAGCGCTTGGCCGTGCCCGCCGCCCCGTGACGGCCATGGGCGGATGGTGGCAACGCTGGCGGTCATGGCAGGAGGCGCGCGTGCTGGCGCGCCGCGCGATTCCCGATGCGCTGTGGGCCCGGACGCTCGAGCGCTTCCCCTTCCTGGCCGCGCGTTCGGCTGAGGACCTCACGGCCCTGCGCCGGATGGCCACACTGTTCCTCGATCGCAAGGAATTCTCCGGGGCCAACGGCCTTGTCGTCACCGACGATATGGCCGTGGCGATCGCCGCCCAGGCCTGCCTGCCGGTGCTGCACCTGGGTTTGCAGGCCTATGACGATTTCGTCGGCATCGTGGTCCACCCGGCCGAGGTCCTGGCCCGCCGGGTGGTCACCGATGAAGACGGCGTCGTCCACCACTACGACGAGGTGCTGGCCGGCGAGGCGATGGAAGGAGGGCCGGTGATGCTGTCCTGGGCCGATGTGTCCGAGGCCGGCGAGCTGGCCCAGTGGGGCTACAACGTCGTGATCCACGAGTTCGTCCACAAACTCGACATGGCCGATGGTCAGGCCGATGGCATGCCCCCCCTGCCCGACCGGGCCTCCCGTCAGCAGTGGCGATCGGTGATCGAGCCGGCCTTCGAGGCCTTCTGCCGGGAGGTCGACCTCGGGCTCGACACCTTTCTCGACCCCTACGGCGGCGAGGCCCTCGAGGAGTTCTTTCCCGTGGCGGCCGAGGCCTTCTTCGTGGCGCCCCAGGCCTTCAAGCTGCACCACCCCGAGCTCTACACCTTGTTCGGCGGCTACTTCCGGCAGGACCCGGCTGCGGGTCCCATGGGCTGAAAACACGAACGGGCCCCGCCGGGGGCCCGTCTCGGACGGCAGCGGCGCTCAGGCCGTGGCCGGCTCGGCCCTGGGCTTGTCGCTCTTGCGGTGGGGCTGGATGTCCAGCACCACCTCGCCCTGGGCGTCGAGGTCGACGACGAGCCGCCCTCCATCGACCAGACGACCGAAGAGCAACTCGTCGGCCAGGGCTCGCCGGATGGTGTCCTGGATCAGGCGCTGCATCGGCCGCGCGCCCATCAGCGGGTCGAAGCCCTTCTTCGCCAGGTGCTTGCGCAACGCATCGGTGAAGGTGACCTCCACCTTCTTCTCGGCAAGCTGGCTTTCCAGTTGCAGCAGGAACTTGTCGACCACCCGCAGGATGATCTCCTCGTTCAGCGGCCTGAAGCTGACGATGGCATCCAGGCGGTTGCGAAACTCGGGCGTGAACAGCCGCTTGATGTCGGCCATCTCGTCGCCCGCCTCGCGGGCCGTGGTGAAGCCGATCGTTGCCTTGTTCATCGTCTCGGCCCCCGCGTTGGTCGTCATGATGATGATGACGTTGCGGAAGTCGGCCTTGCGTCCGTTGTTGTCGGTCAGCGTGCCATGGTCCATGACTTGCAACAGCACGTTGAAGACATCCGGGTGGGCTTTCTCGATCTCGTCGAGCAGCAGCACCGCATGCGGCTTCTTCGTGACCGCCTCGGTCAGCAATCCGCCCTGGTCGAAACCGACATAACCCGGCGGCGCACCGATCAGGCGGCTCACCGCATGCCGCTCCATGTACTCGGACATGTCGAAGCGGATCAGCTCGATGCCCAGGATGTAGGCCAATTGCTTGGCCACCTCGGTCTTGCCCACGCCGGTAGGCCCTGAGAACAGGAACGAGCCGATGGGCTTGTCAGGCTTGCCGAGACCCGAGCGGGCCATCTTGATGGCTGCGGCCAGCGCGTCGATGGCCGCGTCCTGGCCGAAGACCACGCTCTTGAGGTCGCGGTCGAGGTTCTTCAGCCTGGAGCGATCGTCGTTGCTGACGCTGGCCGGCGGGATGCGGGCGATCTTGGCGACGATCTCCTCCACCTCGGCACGGGTGATGGTCTTTTTCTGCTTGCTCTTGGGCAGGATGCGCTGGGCCGCCCCGGCCTCGTCGATCACGTCGATGGCCTTGTCCGGCAGGTGCCTGTCGTTGATGTACTTGGCCGAGAGCTCCGCCGCCGCCTGCAGCGCCCCGAGCGCATACTTGACGCTGTGGTGCTCCTCGAAGCGCGACTTCAGGCCCTTGAGGATCTCCACGGTCTGCTCCACCGAGGGCTCGACCACATCGATCTTCTGGAAGCGCCGCGACAGGGCGGCATCCTTCTCGAAGATGCCGCGGTACTCGGTGAAGGTGGTGGCACCGATGCACTTGAGCGCCCCCGAGCTGAGGGCCGGCTTGAGCAGGTTGCTGGCATCGAGCGTACCGCCCGAAGCCGCGCCGGCGCCGATCAGGGTGTGGATTTCGTCGATGAAGAGCACCGCATTGGGCTGGTCTTTCAGCGCCTTGAGCACCCCCTTGAGGCGCTGCTCGAAGTCGCCACGGTATTTCGTGCCCGCCAGCAAGGCCCCCATGTCCAGTGCGTAGACGGTGGAGTCGGCCAGCACCTCGGGCACCTCACCTTCAGTGATGCGCCAGGCCAGCCCCTCGGCGATGGCCGTCTTGCCCACCCCGGCCTCGCCCACCAGCAACGGGTTGTTCTTGCGACGGCGGCACAGCACCTGGATGACCCGCTCCACCTCGTGCTCACGGCCGATCAGCGGGTCGATCTTGCCATCGCGAGCGAGCTGGTTGAGATTCTGGGTGAACTGCTCCAGCGGCGAGCCCTTGCCCTCGCCCTCGTCCTTTTCCGCCTCGCCATTGCCGGCCTGCCCCTCGCTGGGCTTGACCGGCTCGGGCGGCTCGGACTTCTTGATGCCGTGCGCGATGTAGTTCACCACGTCCAGGCGCGTGACACCTTGCTGGTGCAGGTAGTAGACGGCGTGCGAATCCTTCTCGCCAAAGATCGCCACCAGCACGTTGGCGCCGGTGACTTCCTTCTTGCCACTACCGGTGGACTGCACGTGCATGATCGCGCGCTGGATCACACGCTGAAAGCCCAGCGTGGGCTGGGTGTCCACCTCGTCGGTGCCGCCTACCGTCGGCGTGTTTTCCTTGATGAAGTGCGTCAGGCTCTTGCGCAGATCCTCGATGTTGGCGGAGCAGGCACGCAGCACCTCGGCCGCCGAGGGGTTGTCGAGCAGGGCCAGCAGCAGATGCTCCACCGTGATGAACTCGTGGCGCTGCTGGCGCGCCTCGACGAACGCCATGTGCAGGCTGACTTCAAGTTCCTGGGCAATCATGTGGCCTCCATAATGCACTGCAAAGGATGCCCCGCGCGGCGCGCGGCGGCAAGCACCATTTCCACTTTCGTCGCGGCCACATCCTTGGTGTAGACCCCGCACACGCCCCGACCCTCGTGGTGGATCTTCAACATAATGTGCGTGGCCGTTTCCAGGTCGCGGTGAAAGAATTCCTGCAACACCATCACGACAAACTCCATCGGCGTGAAGTCGTCGTTGAGCATGACCACCTGGTACATGCGCGGCGGCTCGACCCGGGAGGCCTGACGCTCCGCTACGACCGAGCCCTGGCCGTCGTCCGGCCGCGGCGGACCGGACGGCGGGGAGGGAGGCGGATTCATCGCGTTTCGGGGCATGGATTCATTCTATCGAGTCACGACCACCCTGTTGTCCCTGCGCCAATCTCGCCCCCCCCCTTCAGCGGCATCTGCTCACATTTCGAGACAAACCCGTCCGGTCCCAAACCTTGACAAGCCCGGAACGCCAAGCTGAGAATTCCCTGACAAAAGTAGCAAACCGAGGGGGAGTCCCATGGGAATGGGCACCGTCAAATGGTTCAATGACGCCAAGGGTTTCGGATTCATCGAGCCCGACGGCGGGGGGGACGACGTGTTCGCCCATTTCACCGCCATCCAGATGGAGGGTTTCCGCACCCTCAAGCAAGGCGCCCGGGTGGCTTTCGACCTGGTCCGGGGGCCCAAGGGCATGCTGGCGCAGAACATCCAGCCGCTGGACCCGCCACCGGGCCGTGGGCTGGCGCGCGAGGTTGGCGGTGACCTGCCGGCGATGGAGTCGCAGGCCCGTCCGCCCCGTCAGCGTAGCGCGTCGCACGCCACCGACTGAGCAGCCCCGACGGCCGCGCGCGGGCGCCTCGCCGTCTCGCAGGGCTTGGGTCATCTTCCCGCCGGCGGCTGACAGGGTTGGCAGGCCGGCCAGCCGGATTTCATTTTGACACCCGGGTTCCGGCGGGTCCGAGGCCCCAGGGTGCCGGCCGGGCCTCGCCCTGGCCCCATCGGGCGCCCCCTCAGTCTCAGCCCACCTCATCCCGGCCTGCATCAGCGACAAGGCCTCCGACCCTTGTGACGGGCGGAGGCCTTGGACGGCCCGCCAGGGGCCAACGCGCGGTCTGGGCCGCGGGGGCTTCTTACATGTGGTCGATCATGACCTGACCGAAGCCCGAGCAGCTCACCTGGGTGGCGCCGTCGAGCAAGCGGGCGAAGTCGTAGGTGACCTTCTTGCTCAGGATGGCTTTTTCCATCGAGCTGATGATGAGGTCGGCCGCCTCGGTCCAGCCCATGTGGCGCAGCATCATCTCGGCCGAGAGGATCTCGGACCCAGGGTTGACGTAGTCCTTGCCGGCATACTTGGGCGCGGTGCCATGGGTAGCCTCGAACATGGCCACCGAGTCGGACAGGTTGGCGCCCGGGGCAATGCCGATACCGCCCACCTGCGCGGCCAGCGCATCGGAGATGTAGTCGCCGTTGAGGTTCAGCGTGGCGATCACCGAGTACTCGGCCGGACGCAGCAGGATCTGCTGCAAGAAGGCGTCGGCGATGGCGTCCTTGATGACGATGTCCTTGCCCGTCTTCGGGTTCTTGAACTTGCACCACGGGCCGCCATCGATCGGTTCGGCGCCGAACTCCTTCTGGGCCAGGGCGTAGCCCCAGTCGCGGAAGCTGCCCTCAGTGAACTTCATGATGTTGCCCTTGTGAACCAGGGTCACCGAGGGCTTGTCGTTGTCGATGGCGTACTGGATCGCCTTGCGGACCAGGCGCTCGGTGCCTTCGCGCGACACAGGCTTGATGCCGATGCCCGAGGTCTCGGGGAAGCGGATCTTCTTGACGCCCATCTCCTTTTGCAAGAAGGCGATCACTTTCTTGGCCTGCTCGGACTCGGCCGCCCATTCGATGCCGGCATAGATGTCCTCGGAGTTCTCGCGGAAGATCACCATGTCGGTTTTTTCGGGCTCCTTCAACGGCGAGGGCACCCCCTTGAAGTAGCGCACCGGGCGCAGGCAGACGTACAGGTCGAGCTCCTGGCGCAGCGCCACGTTGAGCGAACGGATGCCGCCGCCCACCGGGGTGGTCAGCGGGCCCTTGATCGAAACGACATAGTCCTTCAGGACCTGCAGGGTCTCCTCGGGCAGCCAGACGTCAGGCCCGTAGACCTTGGTGGACTTTTCGCCGGCGTAGATTTCCATCCAGTGGATCTTGCGCTTGCCGCCGTAGGCCTTGGCCACCGCCGCATCCACCACCTTGATCATCACGGGCGTGATATCGAAGCCGGTGCCATCGCCCTCGATGTAGGGAATGATGGGGTTGTCGGGCACGTTGAGCGAGAAGTCTTTGTTGACGGTGATCTTCTGCCCGCCCTCGGGCACCTTGATGTGCTGGTACATGTCGCAAGCTCCGCGCAAAACCGAATGGAAAACTCGGGGTGAGGGTGTGTTTTAGACGTTCGATTCTAAGCCAGCGCGTGCCTGGCCGACGGGGTGCGCCACCGGGCCGGCGCGGTGTCCAGGCGCCATTCGCACAGACTCATCGGCACACCGGTGCGCCAAAGCTCATCCACAGGCCATGCCCCAGCGCCCAGGCCGAGGTGGCGGCCAGGATCGCGCCGGCGGCACGCACCGCCCAGGTTCCCCGGACCGCCAAGGCTTGTCCGCGCAGGCGCTGCCAGGCCAGCGCCACGGCCTGCAGGCCCAACGCGGAACCCAGCGCGAAGGCCAGCATCACCGCGGCCCCTTCGGCCACGGAGGACCCAAGGGCCGCCACCATCAGGGCCGAGTACAGCAAGCCGCAGGGCAGCAGCACCCACAGCAGGCCGGCAGCCAGCGGAACGGCTGCGCCGTGCGCGAGCCACCCTCCCAGGCTGGCGTGGCGCAGGCGCTGCCAGACGCGATGGGCCAGACCGTCGAGCCAATACGGCTGACGGCCCCGCCACAGCAGGGCCAGCCCCAGCGTGATCACCGCCACATGGAACATGGCCCAGAAGGGCTTGAGCACGCTGACCTGCGCAGCCCCCCACTGCAAGGCCTGCACCGCGCCGGCCGCCAGCGCGCCAGCCGCGCCATAGCCCAGCAGGCGCCCGGCCTGGAACGCCCACAGACGCGCTCCGGTGCGACCGATGGCCAGCGTGGCGGCACCGCACATCGCCGTGCAGTGCACGCTGCCGGCCAGGCCCATCAGCCAGGCGCTGAACAGCAAGGCGGAGTTCATCCTCAAATGATGCGTGAAAAGCGCTCGCGGCTGCGTTCGGCCTGCAGGTATTTGTCAAAGACCATCGCAATGCCGCGCACGACGTACCACCCGGCCGGTGACACGTGGAGGCCGTCGGCTTCGATGCGCAGCAGCCCCTGTTCGGCCATCGGCTCGAGCTGGGCCAGCTCGGCGGCGAAATAGCGGCGGAAGTCGATCAGGTAGGACAGCTCGATCGACTCGAAGGCGACGTGGCCCTGGCACATCAGCGCCATGATGACCGCCCGGCGTACGAGGTCGTCGCGGGTGAGTGCCAGGCCGCGCGCCACCGGAAACTGGCCCTGGCGCAGGGCATCGTAGTACTCGGGCAGGGTTTTCGCATTCTGGCTGTAGTGGCTGCCCAGCCGGCCGATCGCCGACACGCCCAGGGCGATCAGGTCGGAATCGGGCTGGGTGCTGTAGCCCTGGAAATTGCGGTGCAGCCGGCCCTGGCGTTTGGCCACGGCGAGTGCATCGGTGTGCAGGGCGAAGTGATCCATGCCGATGTAGTCGTAGCCGGCCCGGGCAAAGCTCGCGATGGCCGCAGACAGCATGGCCAGCTTGTCCGCCGCACCGGGCAGCTCCGCGGCCTGGATGCGCCGCTGCGGCTTGAAGCGCGCCGGCAGGTGGGCATAGCCGTACAGTGCGATGCGGTCGGGGCGCAATTGGCCGATGAGCTCCAGCGTGCGGGCAAAGGAGGCCGCGGTCTGACGAGGCAGCCCGTAGATCAGGTCGGCGTTGACCGATTCGATGCCGAGCTCGCGCGCGCGCTCGATCAGCCCGGCGACGCTGTCGAAGGCCTGCACGCGATGCACCGCCTTCTGTACCTCGGGATCGAAATCCTGGACGCCCAGGCTGATGCGGTTGAAGCCGAGGGACACCAGGCGGGACAGCCGCTCAGGCGAGACGGTGCGGGGATCGACCTCGATGCTGTACTCTCCGCCGGGCACCAGCCGGAAGGCCGAGCGCAGGCTCTGCATCAGCCTTGCCAGCTCCTCGTCGCTGAGAAAGGTGGGCGTGCCCCCACCGAGGTGAAGCTGGCTGACCGGCTGCTCACGACCCAGGGCGTCGACATACAGCCCGATCTCGCGCTCCAGGGCATCGAGGTATTCGGCCGCCCGCTCGTGATGGCGGGTGATGATCTTGTTGCAGGCGCAGTAGTAGCACACCGACTCGCAAAACGGAATGTGCACGTACAAAGACAACGCCGCCCGCCGCCCGCCCAGGGTGCCCACCCCACCCGCCCGTTGGGCCAGGGCCTGCTCGAGCTGGGCCGGCCCGAAGGCTTCGACGAAGCGGTCGGCCGTGGGATAGGAGGTGTAGCGGGGCCCGGGAACGTCGAAACGTTGCAAGACGTCGGGGGAGATCGGCAGGGCGGGGTCGGGCGTCATGGCGGCACTGTGCCAGAGCCATCGGCGCGGGACTTGATCTTGCTCAAGTCCCTGCCGGGGGGGCTCCTGAACAATCGGTTGCATTGCCTGAGGAGCATCAATCATGTCGCTCGACACGACCCCCGACACCGGCCTGGCGCCCTTCTGGGCCCCCTCGGCCTGCGCCACCGCCCGGACTTCGCGACCTGCCGGCGGGAACATCCGGTCCCGAAGCGTGTCTGGGGACGCCCAGGGGTCCATAATGAACGTCAAGGAGAGGCCGACGCGCATGATCAAACTCGAAACCCTCAAGGTCGCCTGCTCGAGCTGCAATTTGCGCGAGCTGTGTCTGCCGGTGGGCCTGTCACGCCCCAACCTCGAGAAGCTGGATCACATGGTGGCCTCGCGGCGCAGCGTCAAGCGCGGCGAGGCTCTGTTCCATGCCGGCGACCCGTTCCAGTCGCTGTATGCCGTGCGCACGGGCTTCTTCAAGACACGGGTGTCCTCGGAGGACGGGCGCGACCAGGTCACGGGCTTCCAAATGGCCGGGGAGCTGCTGGGGCTGGATGCCATCAGCCAGGACCGGCACACCTGCGACGCGGTGGCGCTGGAGGATTCGCAGGTCTGCGTGATCCCCTACCAGCAGCTCGAACATCTCTCACGTGAGTTCACGGAGTTGCAGAGTTCGTTCCACAAGATCATGAGCCGTGAGATCGTGCGCGACCATGGCGTGATGCTGCTGCTGGGCAGCATGCGCGCTGAGGAGCGGCTGGCGGCCTTCCTGCTCAACCTCACACAGCGCCTGCAGGCGCGAGGCTTTTCACCCTCCTCGCTGATCCTGCGCATGACCCGCGAGGAGATCGGCAGTTACCTGGGCCTGAAGCTGGAGACGGTCAGCCGCACCTTCTCGAAGTTTCAGGAAGACGGCCTGCTGGAGGTCAAGCAGCGCCAGATCCGCATCCTGGACGAGGACGGTTTGCGCCGCCTCATCAACCACAGCACCTGCTGAGCCGCGCGCGCCGGGTTCAGGCGCCCTCGCGCCCTCGCTCCGGCGGGCGGGCCAGCATCTGCATCATCGCGCCGGCCACAATGAAGGCTGCCCAGAAGAAAAAGAAGGCCAGCGAATAGACCGCCGAGGCCGAGAGGTCGACCGGGGCGCCGCCGAACCAGTGCAGGTCCTGCGGATCGACCATCGCGAACACCACCATCTCGACGACGCCGGCCATCAGGAAGGCTGGCCAGAGGATGCTCATCCAGGACAGTTTCATCGCCCGCTCGCCTTGCCGGGGGAAAGAGTGCGCCACCGGCCGTCTCATTCGCCTCGGCCCGGCAGGGCCGAGACGGGCGTGGCGGTGTGGTTGCGTGCCTGGTGCGCGGGCATCAGCCTGAGGTCGCCCTGCCCGCCAGTGCCAGCGCCGGAAGCCGCGGTCGCGGCGGGCCCGCGCTGCAGCACCGGGTCGGGGTGCCCGATGGCCAGGATGATCGTGACGACACAGGCGGCTACGACGGCCAGCGGCCCGCCAACCACCAGCCACATCGTCGGTTCACGCCACCACGGCGCAGCCGGCGGCCGGGGGTCGGGATGCTTGGCAAGTGGTCGGCGCATGGGATTCTCCTCGGGTGGGCCACTCAACGCGGCACCAGGAACGTGGATCGCTCATTCACGCTGCGCTCGGGCTCGTCGCCCTGGGCCAGGCGATCGATGCGGAACTCGATCGGACTGGAGCGGCCGCGCAGCGGCTCGGCATGGTGCGGCGGCAACTGGACGCGCACGGCCAGCCAGCGCGCGGCCGCACTGTCCACCTCGATTTGCGGTTCGGAGACCACGCGCAGGCCTTCCAGGCCGGACACGCTGACCCGGTATCGCTGAGGCTGCTCGAGCGCGTTCATGATCTGCAGACGATAGACGTTTTCGATGTAGCCGTCCTCGACGATGCGCGCCAGCGCCCCGCGATCGCGGATCACGTCCACCTTGAAGGGGCTGCGCAGCACCAGGCTGCCGACGAAGGCGGCGCTGATGAGTGCGAGGATGGCGGTGTAGACGAGCACCCGCGGGCGCAGCACCCGCCTGAACATCTGGGCCCGCGTCCAGCCTTGGGCCATGCCGTTCTGGGTGGAGTAGCGGATCAGCCCACGCGGGTAGTTCATCTTGTCCATCACGCCGTTGCATACATCGATGCAGGCAGCGCAGCCGATGCACTCGTACTGCAGGCCCTTGCGGATGTCGATGCCGGTGGGGCAGACTTGAACGCACAGGGTGCAGTCGATGCAGTGGCCCAGTCCGAGCTGCTTCGGATCGGCCTTGCGGGGGCGCGAGCCACGCGGTTCGCCTCGGGCCTCATCGTAGGTGATGATCATGGTGTCCCGGTCGAACATCGCACTCTGGAAGCGCGCGTAGGGACACATGTACTTGCACACCTGCTCGCGCAGGTAGCCGGCATTGCCGTAGGTGGCCAAGCCGTAGAAAAGGATCCAGAACCATTCCCAGGGCCCCAGGCCCAGGCTGAGGACCGACGCGCCGAGCTCCCGGATCGGCGTGAAGTAGCCGACGAAGGTGAAGCCGGTCCACAGGCCGATGGCGATCCACACGGCCTGCTTGGCGGTCTTGCGCCAGAGCTTTTCGAGGGTCCATGGGCCCTGGTCGAGCCGCATGCGCGCGGTGCGGTCGCCCTCGATCCTGCGCTCCACCCACATGTAGATCTCGGTGTACACCGTCTGCGGGCAGGCATAGCCGCACCACAGTCGCCCGCCCACCGCCGTGAAGAGGAACAGCGCGTAGGCGCTGATGATCAGCAGCGCCGCGAGGTAGATGAAGTCCTGAGGGTACAGGACCAGTCCGAAGATGTAGAAGCGCCGTGCAGCCAGGTCGAAGAGCACCGCCTGTCGTTCGTTCCATTCCAGCCAGGGCAGCCCATAAAAGACGAGCTGGGTGATCCACACCAGCGCCCAGCGCCACGCGGCAAACCAGCCGTGGACGGCGCGGGCGTAGATCTTCTCCTGCTTCTGGTACAGCGACACCATCTGGCTGGCGGCGTCGCCGTCCTCGGGCGCGGGCTGGATCGGGATGACCCGTGATTCGGTGCTGCTCAAGGAAGGGAACCGTCGATGCGAGGGGTCAGCGGGATGAGGCGGCGCCGGTGCGTGACAGGCCCCAGACGTAAGCGGCCAGCACGTGAATCTGCGGCTCGGTGAGTTTGCCGGCATGCGGCGGCATCACATTGGTCTTGCCGTTGGTGATGATGTTCATGATGGCCTGCTCTCCCCAGCCGTGCAGCCAGATGCGGTCGGTGAGGTTGGGGGCCCCCATGGTGGGGTTGCCCTTGCCGTCGGCGCCGTGGCAGGCAGCGCACACGCCAAACTTGGCGCGGCCGAGCTGGGCGGCGATGGGGTCGTGCGGGCTGCCCGACAGGCTCATCACGTAGTGGGCCACGTTGCGCACGTTCTCGCCGCCGCCCACGGCCTGCCCCATCGGGGGCATCACCCCCGTGCGGCCCTGGGCGATGGTGGTCTTGATGGCCTCATGCGAGCCTCCCCACAGCCAGTCCCCATCGGTGAGGTTGGGGAAGCCCCGACTGCCGCGGGCGTCAGACCCGTGGCACTGGGCGCACCAGTTCACGTACAGGCGCTCGCCGATGCCCATGGCCTGCGGATCGGCCACAAGTGCCTCGGCCTCCTTGCCTTCGAACTGGGCATACACGGGCTCGAGCTGGGCTGTTGCCTTGGCCATCTCGCTCTCGTACTGGCCGGCCTGCGACCAGCCCCAGGTGCCCGGGTAGCTGCCCAGGCCCGGATAGAAGACCAGATAGACCGCCGAGAACACGATGGTGATGACGAACAGACCCATCCACCAGCGCGGCAGAGGATTGTTCAGCTCCTTGAGGTCGCCGTCCCAGACATGGCCGGTCGTGTTGTCATGGGCCATGACCTTGCGCTTGGACGCCACCAGCAGCAGCACCAGGCAGGCGACGATGCTGACGATGGTGGTGACGGCGATGAAGATCGACCAGCCGTCGTTGAAGAAATCGCTCATGTTGACGTCCCGGCTTGGGCTATTCGGATTGGAAGGGCAGTCGGGCGGCCTCGTCGAAGCGCTCCCGGTTGCGGCGGGCATAGGCCCAGCCGCAGATGCCGATGAAGGTCAGTAGCGACACCACCGTCACGATGATGCGCAGGTCATTCACGTCGATGTCCATCGTCGGTCCCTCACTTCATGGCGGTGCCGAGCACCTGGAGGTAGGCGATCACGGCATCCATCTCGGTCTTGCCCTTGAGCTCGTCGCTCGACTTGGCAATTTCCTCATCGCTGTAGGGCACGCCCAGGCGGCGCAGGGCGCGCATCCGAGGCGCAGCGTCCTGGGGGTTCAGCACGGTCTTGTCCAGCCAGGGGTAAGCCGGCATGTTGGACTCGGGCACCAGGTCGCGCGGGTTGATCAGGTGGATGCGGTGCCATTCGTCGCTGTAGCGGCCGCCCACGCGGTGCAGGTCGGGGCCGGTGCGCTTGCTGCCCCACTGGAAGGGGTGGTCGTAGACGAACTCGCCGGCCGTGGAGTACGGACCGTAGCGCAGCGTCTCGGCGCGGAAAGGGCGCACCATCTGCGAGTGGCAGCCATAGCAGCCCTCGCGGACGTAGATGTCGCGGCCCACCAGTTGCAGCGGGGTGTAGGGCTTCAGGCCCTCAACCGCCTGGGTGGTGGAGCGTTGGAAGAACAGCGGCACGATCTCGACCAGGCCGCCGACCGACACCACCAGGATGATCAGCACGATCATCAGGAAGTTGTTGGTCTCGATTCTTTCGTGGGTGAAGAAGCCGGGCTTGTTGTGGGAGTCAGCCATGATGATTCCTTGTTCTCTTGGGTCCGGGCCTCAGGCCGCCGCAGGCTTCATCGCCGGAATGGCGACCTCGGACGGACGGCCGTTGCGCACGGTCATCACCACGTTCCAGGCCATCACGCCCATGCCGGCGAGGTAGAGGATGCCGCCCAGCAGCCGGATCACGTAGAAGGGATAGGTGGCCTTCACGCTTTCGACGAAGCTGTAGGTGAGCGTGCCGTCGGGGTTGACGGCGCGCCACATCAGGCCCTGCATGACGCCGGCGATCCACATCGCCGCGATGTAGAGCACGATGCCGATGGTGGCGATCCAGAAGTGCAGCTCGATGGCGCGCACGCTGTACATCTGCTTGCGGCCGAACAGGCGCGGCACGAGGTAATACAACGAGCCCATCGTGATCAGGCCCACCCAACCCAACGCGCCGGAGTGCACGTGACCCACCGTCCAGTCGGTGTAGTGGCTCAGTGCATTGACGGTCTTGATCGACATCATCGGGCCCTCGAAGGTGCTCATGCCGTAGAAAGACAGCGAGACGATCAGGAACTTCAGGATGGGGTCGTCACGCAGCTTGTGCCAGGCTCCCGAGAGGGTCATGATCCCGTTGATCATGCCGCCCCAGCTGGGCGCCAGCAGGATGAGCGAGAACAACATGCCCACGCTTTGCGCCCAGTCGGGCAGCGCGGTGTAGTGCAGATGGTGGGGGCCCGCCCACATGTAGGTGAAGATCAGGGCCCAGAAGTGCACGATGGAGAGGCGGTAGCTGTACACCGGGCGCTCGGCCTGCTTGGGGATGAAGTAGTACATCATCCCGAGGAAGCCGGCCGTCAGGAAGAAGCCCACGGCGTTGTGGCCGTACCACCACTGCACCATGGCGTCTTGCACGCCAGCGTAAGCCGAATAGCTCTTCATGAAACTCACCGGCATGGCCGCGCTGTTGACCAGGTGCAGCAAGGCCACGGCCAGGATGAAGCCGCCGAAGAACCAGTTGGCCACATAGATGTGGCGCACCTTGCGGATGCCGATGGTGCCGAAGAACACCACGGCGTAGGCCACCCACACCAGGGTGATGAGGATGTCGATCGGCCATTCCAGCTCGGCGTATTCCTTGCCGCTGGTGTAGCCCAGGGGCAGCGAGACCGCCGCGGCCACGATGACGGCCTGCCAGCCCCAGAAGGTGAAGGCCGCCAGCTTGTCGGAGATCAGCCGCACCTGGCAGGTGCGCTGCACGATGTAGTAGCTGGTGGCGAACAGTGCGCTGCCGCCGAAGGCAAAGATCACTGCATTGGTGTGCAGCGGACGCAGCCGGCCGTAGCTGAGCCAGGGGATCCCGAAGTTCAGTTCCGGCCAGGCCAGTTGGGCGGCAATCCACACGCCCACCAGCATCCCGACCACGCCCCACACGATGGCGGCAATGGAAAACTGCCGCACCACGGTGTCGTTGTAGTTCGCCGCCTGGGCCGCGGAGAACGTCGATGAAGAAGACATGAGGCCTCTCTCCTGGAAGTCAGTAGGGTCATTGTTCCGGACGGATCGTTGCCGCAGCTTGATCGGCATCAACCGCCTTCGTGGCAGGGGGCGCGTCATCCCAGAGGATGCGTTCGCCTTCGCGCTCCACGTTGTCGAACTGGCCGCTGTTCAGGGCCCAGGCAAACAGGCCCAGGATCAGCAGCACCAGCACGACCGACAGGGGCACGAGGAGGTAAAGGATGTCCATGGCGAGTCCTCAGGAGCCGGTGGCGGGGGTTGGCGCGATGGCCAGTGGCACCGGGGGCTCGGCCCTGCCGTCGGGACGGCTCAGGCGCCAGGCGTTGGCGACCACGAGGACCGAACTGGCGGCCATCCCCAGACCGGCCAGCCAGGGAGGCATCCAGCCGAGCGCCGCCATCGGGATGCCAACGGCGTTGTAGGCCGCCGCCCAGGCGAGGTTCTGGCGGATGATGCGCACGGTGCGCCGCGCCATCGACCAGGCGGCCACGACGTCGGCCAGGCGTCCGCTCATCAGCGTGAGGTCGGCCTGGGCTCTCGCCAGGGCCGCCCCCTGCCCCATCGCCAGGGAGACATCGGCCTGGGCCAGCACTGGGCCGTCGTTCACGCCATCGCCCACCATGGCCAGCTTGTGGCCTTGGGCCTGGGCCTGGCGCACCAGTGCGAGTTTGTCCTCCGGCCGGGCCCCACCATGCCAGCGGTCCATGCCCAGTGCGTGGGCCAAGGCCTGCGCCGCCTCGGGCCGGTCGCCCGAGAGCAGGACGGTTTCCAGGCCCTGCGCGCGCAGGGCGGCGATCGTGGCGTGGGCATCGGGCCGCAGGCGTTCGCTCAGCTCGAAGCGGGCCACGAGCGTCCCGTCAACGCTCAGCCAGGCTTCGGGCCCCGCGCCGGCGCGGCCGGGTGCAGTGGGCGAGGCCGGGTCTGCCGCGCGCGCATGGCTGAGCGAGCCCAGGCGCCAGGCCCGGCCCTGCGCATCATGCCCCTCCAGCCCGCAACCGGCCCGCTCGCGAACGTCGCGCAGGCTGGCAGCGCGGCCGTCGGGCCCGGCGGCCTCGACCAAGGCCCGCAACAACGGGTGCAGCGAGGCCTGGGCCAGGGCCGCCGC
>NZ_JBKBVU010000041.1:0-21136 GCF_046289365.1 Caldimonas sp.
GGTGCCGGTGCGCGGCAGCGAGTGGCTGCTGCGCGAGGCCCTGCTCAACCTCGCAGACAACGCGATCCGCTACACCCCTGCCGGCGGCGCCATCACGCTGCGCGTGTGCAGCGACACGCGCCACGCCCTGCTGCAAGTGGAAGACCAAGGGCCCGGCATGAGCGCGCACGACATCGAACGCGCCGGCGTGCGCTTCCGGCGCGGTCAGGCCGGCAAGCAACAGGCCGGCGCCGGGCTCGGCCTGGCCATCGTGCACACCATCGCCCAGATGCACGGTGCCCAGTTGCGCCTGGAAAACCGCGAACCGCCCCCCGGCCTGCAGGCGACCCTGGTGTTTCCCCTAGGTCCTGCTCCTACCGCTGAAAGCTGGCCGAAAGCTGCGACTTCTTAGCCTTGGCCTGTCCGTCGTGGCGGCTGTGAGCCGCCGATTCACCACCTTTTAGGAGACAGACCATGACCTCACGATTGCGCATGGCCGCCTGGGCCGTGATCGCCACCACCGCGCTGAGCTTCGGTGCCGTCGCACAAGCCGAACCGGCCCGCCCCGAATGCGTGGCCCCGGCCCAGCCCGGCGGCGGCTTCGACCTGACCTGCCGCCTGGCCCAAAGCGCTCTGGCCGACAGCGGCGCACTCAAAGCCCCGCTGCGCATCTCCTACATGCCCGGCGGCGTCGGCGCGGTGGCCTACAACAACATCATCACCCAGCGACCGGGCGAGGCGGGCACCATCGTGGCCTTCTCCGGCGGCTCGCTGCTGAACCTGGCCCAGGGCAAGTTCGGCAAGTACAGCGTCGATGACGTGCGCTGGCTGGCCGCCGTGGGCGCCGACTACGGCGTGGCCATGGTGCGCGAAGACTCGCCCTACAAAGACCTCAAGGGTCTGATGGCGGCGCTCAAAGAAGACCCGAGCAAGATCGTGCTGGGCGGCGGCGGCTCGGTGGGCAGCCAGGACTGGATGAAGGCCGCGCTCACCGCCAAGGCCGCCGGCGTGGACTACAAGCGCATGCGCTATGTGGCCTTCGAAGGCGGCGGCGAGGTGCTCACCGCCTTGCGCGGCGGCCACATCCAGGTGCAAATGGGCGATGCCTCCGAAGCCGCCCAGGCCCTCGAAGGCGGCGCCCCGGTGCGCGTGCTGGCCGTCTACAGCAAAAAGCGCCTGCCCGGCCGCTTGTCAGCCGCCCCCACCGCCATCGAACAAGGCTTCGAGATCGACTGGCCCATCATCCGCGGCTTTTATGTCGGCCCCAAGGTGTCCGACACCGACTACCAGTGGTGGGTCGCCGCCTTCAGCAAGGCCATGAGCGCCCCCGGCTTTGCCGCCTTGCAGCAGCAGCGTGGCCTCTTCCCCTTCGACATGGTGGGCGCCGAACTCGACCGCTTCGTGAAGGAGCGCACCCGCGCCTACGCCGAACTGGTCAAAGACTTCGGCCTGTCCAAGTAAGCCCTCACGCCACTCGCCGCGCTCGCGCCCCGTGAGCCGGCGGGCCCCTGCCGTACCGGGAGTGCTCCCATGATCCTCAACGACCGCGTGCTGGGCGCTTTCGCCCTGTTGTTTGCCGCCTTGCTTGCTTGGCAAGGCTGGGGCCTGGAGGCCCCTTTTTCGTATGAACCCGTCGGCCCGCGCGCCTTCCCGCTGCTGCTGGCCGGTGTCATCGCCCTGTGCGGCCTGTGGCTGCTGCTGCGCGGACGCGAGCGCGCCGAGCCGAATCCGCCGGGGGCCAATGCGCGCATTGCCGCGATGGCGGCCCTGGTCGCCGGCTATGCGCTGGTGTTCGCATACCTGGGCTTCATCGTGGCCACCACCTTGATGGCCGCCTTCGTCGGGCGCCTGTTCGGGGGGCGCTGGCACCACTGCGCCATCGGCGGCGTGGGCTTGGGGCTGGGCCTGTACCTGCTGTTCGACAAGGTCTTCGACGTGGTCCTGCCCACGGGTCTTCTCAGCTTCGGGAGCTGACATGGATGTCCTTCAACACCTGGGGCTGGGCTTTGGCGTAGCCTTCTCGCCGATCAACCTGCTGGTGGCGGCCATTGGCGCCTTCCTGGGCACCATCGTTGGTGTGCTGCCGGGCCTGGGGCCCATCAACGGCGTAGCCATGCTCGTGCCCATCGCCTTTGCGATGAACCTGCCGCCGGAGACGGCCCTCATCTTGCTGGCCGCCGTCTACGTGGGCGCCGAGTACGGCGGGCGCATCACCTCCATCCTGATCAACGTGCCCGGCGAGGCCGCCTCGGTGATGACCACGCTGGACGGCTACCCGCTGGCACGCCAGGGCCTGGCCAGCGTGGCGCTGTCGCTGTCGGCCTGGGCCTCGTTCATCGGCTCCTCCGTGGCCATCCTGGGCGTGGCCGCTTTTGCACCGCTGGTGGCCAAATGGGCCCTGGCCTTCGGCCCGGCAGAGTATTTCGTGCTGATGGTCTTTGCCTTTTGCGCCTTGAGCAGCCTGCTGGGCGACAAGCCCGTCAAGGGCGCGCTGGCCGCTGCCATCGGACTGGCGATCGCCAGCGTGGGCGTGGATGCCAACTCGGGCGTCTACCGCTACACCTTCGACCTGCCGGAGCTGGCCGACGGCATCGACTTCGTCGTGGTGGTGATCGGCCTGTTTGCCATCGCCGAGATGCTGCAGATGCTGGAAAACCTGCTCACCGGCCAGAAAGTCGAGGTGCCCCCGGGGCAGCGCAAGCTCTTCAACTGGAAGGAGCTGCGCTTGACCTGGTGGACGACGATCCGTTCCTCGCTGATGGGCTTCGGCATAGGCGTGCTGCCCGGTGCCGGCGCGAGCGTGGCCTCGGCCGTGGCCTATGCCAACGAGAAGCGCCTGCACGAAGGCAAGGACCCGGACGCGAAGTTCGGCCAGGGCGACCTGCGCGGCCTGGCCGCGCCCGAGGCCGCCAACAACAGCGCGGCCACCGGCTCCTTCATCCCCATGCTCACACTGGGCGTGCCTGGTTCGGGCACCACCGCGGTGATGATGGGCGCGCTCACGCTCTACAACATCACCCCCGGCCCGGTGCTGTTCGATGCCCAGCCCGCCCTCGTGTGGGGCCTCATCGCCTCGCTGTTCATCGCCAACGTGATGCTCTTCGTGATGAACGTGCCCATGGTGCGGGTCTTCGCCTCGATGCTGGCCATTCCCGGCTGGCTGCTGGTGCCGGGTATTCTGGCGGTGAGCTTCATCGGCGTGTATGCGCTCAGTTCCAGCACCTTCGACCTGCTGCTCATGGTGGGCATCGGCATCGTCGGCTACTTCCTGCGCAAGATGGGCATGCCCATGGCGCCCATGGTGCTGGGCGTGGTGCTGGGCAACCTGATGGAGCAGAACCTGCGCCGCGCGCTGTCGATCACCAACGGCGAGCTGCACATCCTGTGGTCCAGCCCGGTAACGGTGTCGCTGTGGATCCTGGCCGCCGCCGTGCTGGTGGTGCCGCCCCTGCTGCGCAAGCGCCGCGCGCTGCGCTTGCAGCACCCCTGACACGACCACGGGATGCCGCCGGGACGCTTCCGGCGGCATCCCCCCCCGGATACCGGGGTCGAGGCTTCGCCTGCTCACCCCCAGGCCCTCCCTACAATGCCCGCGCACCCGCATACGATGCAAAGCACGGGGAGGAATCGATGTCCTGGATCGGATTGATCATTGGCCTGATAGCCGCCTGGTTTCTGGCGGCGGCGCTCGGAGGCGAAGCCGGCCTGGTGGCCCTGGGGGCCGTGATGGGGGTCCTGCTCGCGCGGCTGTACCGCCGGATCGACCTGCTGGAGCGACAGCTCAGGCTCCTGCAGCCTGCTCGGCCCACCGAAGCCGAACCTCCCGTGGTCTCACCGACGGCCACGCCCGCACCGGCGCAGCCGCCCGCGGCGCCACCCCAGGCCACCACGAACGAAGACGGATTCGAGGACTGGGCCGCAACGCCGCCCCCCATGCGGTCTCCCATGCGGTCTCCCACCCCGCCTGCCCCGCGGGCTGCGGACACACCGCCTGCCCCGCCCCTCGAACCCGACGAACGCAGCCTGGCCGTCACCACCTCGCTCGCCCAGACCGCCCTGGCCTGGCTGCGCGGCGGCAACACCATCGTGCGCGTGGGCGTGCTGATCCTCTTCCTCGGAGTGGCCTTCCTGCTGCGCTACGCGGCCGAGCACGCCTTGCTGCCCATCGAGCTGCGCCTGGCCGGCGTGGCCCTGGGCGGCCTGGGGCTCACCCTCATCGGCTGGCGCCTGCGCGAACGCCGCCGCGGCTACGGCCTGAGCCTGCAAGGGGCAGGCATCGGTGTGCTCTACCTCACCATCTTCGCGGCCTTCCGGCTCTACGGCCTGGTGCCGGCCGGCCTGGCCTTTGCGCTGCTGGCCGCCCTGTCGGCCGCCGGGGCTGTGCTGGCCGTCATGCAGCAGGCCCTGCCGCTGGCGGTGCTGGGCTTTGCCGGCGGCTTCCTCGCGCCCGTCTTCGCCTCCACCGGCCAGGGCAGCCATGTGGCGCTGTTCAGCTACTACCTCGTGCTCAATCTCGCGATCGCCTGGATCGCCTCGCGCCAGGCCTGGAAGCTGCTCCATCTGGTGGGCTTCGTGCTCACCTTCGGCATCGCCAGCCTGTGGGGCTGGCGTTCGTGGCAGCCCGAGCACTTCGCCACCACCGAGCCCTTCCTGATCGCACATTTCGCGCTCTACCTCTACATCTGCGTGCAGTACAGCCGTCAACTGCTGCGTGAAGACGCCCCCCGCGGCCTGCCGGTGGTCGATGGCGGCCTGCTCTTCGGTCTGCCCATCGTCGCCTTCGGGCTGCAGGCCGGCCTCGTGAACCACCTGCCCTATGGCCTGGCCGTGTCGGCCGCCGTGCTCTCAGGCGTGTACCTGGTATTGGGCCGCTGGCTGTGGCAGCGCAGCGGCGGGCGGCTGCTGCTGCTCATCGAGGGGCTGCTGGCGCTCGGGGTGGTGTTCCTGCTGCTGATCACCCCGCTCGCGCTGGATGGGCGCTGGACCGGCGCAGCCTGGGCCGTGCAGGGCGCCGGCATCGTCTGGATCGGCCTGCGCCAGCGGCGCTGGTGGGCCGTCGGCCTGGGCCTGGTGCTGCAGCTCGTGGCCGCGGCCCTGTTCTGGGACCACCCCGTGCGTCCCGCCGAGGCCCAACTCTTCGCCAACGCGGCGTGGCTGTCCACACTGATGCTGGGAGGGGCGGCGCTCGTGTCGGCCTGGCTGCTGCACCACCTGGCGCCCGCCACCGCGCCGGACGAGGCCTCGACCCCCGTGTGGAACCGCACCCCGCCGGCCGCGCTGCGGCAGGGTGTGCACTGGGGCCTGCTGGCGCTGGGCCTGCTGCAGTGGTTGTCGGGCCTGTGGACCGAGGTGTGGCATGCGCAATGGCCGTGGCCGAATCAGAGCGCCCAGCTCGTGCTGCTGTGGCTCGCCATGGCCGGCGGACTCGAACTCGTGCATCGGCGCTTGGCCTGGCCGGCCTTGCGTGCGCCGGCCCGGCTGCTCTGGGCGGGGGCCGCATGGGTGGCCACAGGCAGCCTGCTCGACCGGCTGTTCAGCCCTGACCTCCAGTGGGAGCAGTTCACCCGTCACGGCGGCTGGCTGGCCGTGGCCGGTGTGCTGACGGTGGGTCTGTGGCTGTTGCGCCGCCTGAACGACACCCACTGGCTGGGCCGCGCCACGCTCGCCGAACGCCTGATGCTGGCCTGGTTTGCGATGCTGCAAGGCGGGGTGCTGTTGCATGCCCTGGCCGACACGCAGATCGGCTCGCACCGGGCCTGGACGGCGCTGGCCCCCATCGTGCTGCCCACGGCCCTGGCCTGGGTCCTGCTGAGCCGCACCGGCCCCAGCCCTGGGTGGCTGCGCGGGCTGCACGGCCCCTGGCTGGCGCTGCTGGTGCTGTGGAGCGGCCTCGTCAATCTGGGCCATCCGGCCGCCATGACGCCGCTGCCTTACCTGCCGCTGCTCAACCCGGTGGACCTCGGCCATGGGCTGGCGCTGCTGTATGCCCTGCGGCTGTCGCGCCCGGCCGGCCCGACGCCCGCGTTCTGGCGGCGCCCGGTGGTCGTCCTGGCCGCGGCGGTGACCTTCTTCTGGGTGAATGCCGTGCTGGTGCGCAGCCTGCATCACTGGAGCGGCACGCCGATGTGGCTGAACGGCGCGCTGAGGAACGACACGGTCCAGATGGCGCTGACCATCCTGTGGACCCTGCTGGCGCTGGCCGCGATGCTGTGGGCCACCCGCAAAGCCGCCCCCGCGGTGGCGCGGGCCGTGTGGCTCGCCGGCGCCGCCCTGCTGGCCGTGGTGGTCCTCAAGCTCTTCTTCGTCGATCTCGCCAGCCTCGACACGCTGCGCCGCACCGTCACCTTCCTCGGCGTGGGCGTGCTGATGCTGGTGATCGGCTATGTTTCACCGCTGCCGCCGGCAGCACCCGCGCGCGAGGCCCGCCCATGATGCTGTTGCAACGCCTGGCCCCGGCGGCCGCCGCCTGGCTCTGGGCCCTGGCCGCATCCGCCACCCCCACGGCCCAGGCCCCCCTGACGCTGACGGCCGGCGAAGGCCTGCAGCGGGTGGAGATTCCGCTCGACCTGCTGCGCGCCTCCACGCGAGAGGGCTGGTCCGACCTCCACGTGCTCAACGCCCGGGGCGAGCCCGTGCCCCAGGCCTGGGCCCTGCCGCCCCCTGCGCGGGAACGCGAGCGCAGCGCCCCGTTGCCGCGCTTCGCCTGGCCCGACCCCGGCCCCGGCGGCCGGGATGACGCCGCGATGCAGGTGCAGGTCGATGCCCAGGGCGCCGTCGTGCGCATCCAGGGCCCATCCACGGCCGCCCACGAAGGCAGCGCCTCCACGCGCTGGCTGCTCGACCTCGGCCCGGACGTCCACCGCAGCGCCGAGTGGCTCGCCGCGCTCGAACTGGCCTGGGAGTTTCCCGGCGAAGGCAGCCATCTGCGCGCCCGTGTGGAAGCCAGCGCCGACCTCAAGCAATGGCAGGCCGTCACCGAGGCCGCACTGCTCGACGTGCCCGGCGTGGGCGCGGCCTCGGGCGAGCGTCTCGTTCAGCGCCGCATCGAGTGGCCGGCGGCCGCCCCGGCGCTGCGCTATCTGCGGCTGAGCCTGCAGCCCCCCGCCCGGCTGACCGGGGTGCAGGCCCTGTGGCGCACCCGCGAGGCCAGCGCGGCCAGCGCGACCACCGCGCTGCGCTTCGAGCCCGAGGCCGGCACGAATCCGCCCCGCGCCTGGTCGCTCGACCTCGGCGGCGCCGTGCCCCTGCAGGAGCTGCGGCTCGCGCTGCCGCAGCGCAACAGCGTCGCCAGCCTGGTGCTCGAACAGCGCGCCCAGGAAGAAGCATCCTGGCGCGCGGTGGCACGCTTCACGGCCTACCGGCTCGACCGCGACGGCCAGGAATGGCAATCGCCCCCGGTGCGCTGGACCGCTGCGCCCGCGCGCCACTGGCGATTGCGCCTGGAAGAGCGCAGCCCGGCACTGGGTGCCGGCGCCCTGGAGGCCAGCGCCGTCTGGACCCCACCCCAGTTGGTGTTCGCGGCACGCGGCGAGCCGCCCTTCCGACTGGTGGCCGGCGGGCCCGTCGCCTCGTCACTGACGCTGCCGCAGCTCCTGCCGGGCTATGAAGCCGGACAGGAGTACCGCCTGCCCCAGGCCGTGGCGGGCCCGGTGACCCTCACACCGGCCACGCCGCTGAGCTGGCGCGAACGCCTCGCCCAGGCCAGCGCGGCCGACTGGCGGCGCTGGGCCCTGTGGGCCGTGCTGGCCCTGGCCGTGATCGCGCTGGCACTGCTGGCCAGGCGGCTGATGCGCGACATCCAGCCGCCGTCCTAGAGGGGATCGGGCAGCAGCGGCAGGCCGTGCCGCTGGCGCGCGCGGTTGCAGCGCTCGTTGCGCTCGCCCTGCTCGCCATGCCAGTTGAATTCCCGGCACGGCGAGGGCCGCCGCGCATAGATGCGGCACGACACCGAGCGGCCGATCTCACCGTCCAGGGCGGTGCAGCGCGGCGTGGTGCGGTCGGTGCCACGCATCGCCAGGCGCATCGGTGCCACCGGCGTGGTCAGCGCCGCAGGCACGGTGCCGCCAGGATGCTCGTCCGACTCGCCCCAGTAGAACGACACGCGAAAGCTTGCGCAGCAAGCCCCGCAGTCCAGGCAAGGCGAGGGCTGGGCCGCAGCCCCACCGGCGGGCGCAGACTCAGACCTTGAGCAGGTGCTCCCGGTAGTAGCGCAGCTCATCGATGGACTCATGGATGTCGGCCAAGGCCGTGTGCTTCTGAGCCTTCTTGAAGCCCCCCAGCACCTCGGGCTTCCAGCGGCGCGCCAGCTCCTTGAGCGTGCTCACGTCCAGGTTGCGGTAATGGAAGAAGGCCTCCAGCTCGGGCATGTGGTTGGCGAGGAAGCGGCGATCCTGGCAGATCGAGTTGCCGCACATCGGTGAGGTGTTCTTCGGCACGTAGCGCTTCAGGAACTCGATCACGTCGTGCTGGGCTTGTTGCTCGTCCACCGACGAGGCCTTGACCCGATCGATCAGGCCCGACTTGCCGTGCGTGCCCTTGTTCCAGGCATCCATCGCGTCGAGCACCGCATCGCTTTGATGAATCGCATAGACCGGTCCTTCCACCCGTTGCTGCAGCTGAGCATCGGTGACGACCACCGCCACCTCGATGATGCGGTCGCGCTGCGGGGACAGACCGGTCATCTCCAGGTCGATCCAGACCAGGTTGGAGTCGCTGTAGGCCAGCGCCACCGCGTCGGAAGGGGGGGTGTTGTCGGTGTCATTCATCGGGGTGTCCATGCCATCTCCTGTGCTGGGGCGCGATTTTCGGTGATTCGCCCAAGGTCTTGCCGCCAGCCTACACTGTCGCCCCATGCAATCCGACACACTGGCCTGGCTTTTCGCCGCCTTCCTCGTCGCCAACCTGGCGGTGAAGTTCTGGCTCGCCTCCAGACAGATCCGGCACGTGGCCCGCCACCGCGACACCGTGCCGGCCGGCTTTGAGGCCACCATCCCCCTCGAGGCCCACCGCCGCGCGGCCGACTACACCATCGCCAAGACCCGCTTCGGTCTGCTGACCAGCGCCTTCGGAGCGGCCGTGCTGCTGGGCTGGACGCTGCTGGGGGGCCTGGACGCGCTCAACGTGGCCGTGCGCGATGCCGTGCAGCCGGCCTTCGGCGATCTGGCCTACCAACTGGCCCTGCTGGCCGCGGTGGCCGTCATCGGTGCCGTGCTCGACCTGCCCTTCGATGCCTGGGCCACCTTCCGCATCGAACAGCGCTTTGGCTTCAACCGCATGAGCTGGGGCCTGTTCCTGGGCGATCTGGCCAAGGGGGCGCTGGTCGGCACCCTGATCGGCCTGCCACTGGCCGCCGTGGTGCTGTGGCTGATGGGGGCCGCCGGTGCGAGCTGGTGGCTGTGGGCCTGGGCCGTCTGGGTGGGCTTCAACCTGCTGATGCTGGTGCTCTATCCCACGCTCATCGCCCCGCTGTTCAACAAGTTCGAGCCGCTGGCCGACGAAGCCGTGCGCCAGCGCGTGCAAGGGCTGATGGCACGCTGCGGGTTTGCGGCCAAGGGCCTGTTCGTGATGGACGGCTCCAGGCGCAGCGCCCACGCCAACGCCTACTTCACCGGCTTCGGGGCCGCCAAGCGCGTGGTGTTCTTCGACACCCTGCTGCACAAGCTCTCGCCCGGCGAGGTGGAGGCCGTGCTGGCGCACGAGCTGGGTCACTTCAAGCGCCGCCATGTGCTCAAGCGCATGGTGGGCCTGTTCGGCCTGAGCCTGTTGGGCTTTGCGCTGCTGGGCTGGCTGTCGGGTCAGGCCTGGTTCTACACCGGCCTGGGCGTGCAGCCCAACCTGGCGGCCCCCAACGACGCCCTGGCCCTGCTGCTCTTCATGATGGCCGGCCCGGTGTTCGGCACCTTCCTCTCGCCGTGGATGGCCGCCGTCTCGCGCCGCCACGAATACGAGGCCGATGCCTATGCCTGCGCCCAGGCCAGCGGGCGCGACCTGTCCAATGCGCTGCTCAAGCTTTATGAGGACAATGCCGCCACGCTGACGCCCGACCCCTGGTACGTGCGTTTCTACTACTCCCACCCGCCGGCGGTACAACGCCTGGCGGCCATGCGGGCCCTGACCCGAGACCTCACTGCCTCCACGCCATGAACCCCCTGCTGACCCAGAAATGCAAGCCCCTCGACGGCGGCCAAGCCATGAGCGACAACGAGATCCAGGCCTACCTGCGCCAGGCTGAGGGCTGGACCCTCAAGGAGGGCGCGATCGAGAAGACCTACGGCTTCAGGAACTACCACGAGACCCTGGCCTTCGTGAACGCGCTGGCCTGGATCGCCCATGCCGAGGACCATCATCCGGACCTGCTGGTCAAGTACAACACTTGCCAGGTGCGCTTCAACACCCATTCCGTGGGCGGCATCTCGATCAACGACTTCATCTGCGCAGCCAAGGCCGACGCCTTGCTCGCCTGACCCGCCTTGGTCCAGCGAGCCGAACTCGATCTGGGGCTCGTGGTCGCCAGCCACGGCCGCCACTACGTCATCGAAACCCCCGAGGGCCGGCGCCTGACCTGCCACCCCCGCGGCAAGAAGAGCGACTGTGTGGTCGGCGACCGCGTGCGCTGGCAGGCCACGCTGTCGAACACCGGCGACCAGGGCGTGATCGAGGCGCTGGAGCCGCGCCGCAACCTGCTGTATCGCCAGGACGAATGGAAGACCAAGTCCTTCGCAGCCAATCTCGACCAGGTGCTGCTGCTCGTGGCCAGCGAGCCCGTCTTCAGCGAATCCCAGCTCAGCCGCTCGCTGATCGCCGCCGAGCACGCCGGCATTGCGGCCCACATCGTGCTCAACAAGACCGACCTGCCCCAGGCCCAGTCCGCCCGTGAGCGCCTCGCCCCCTACCGCGCGATGGGCTACGAGGTGCTGGAGCTGTCGCTCCAGGCCCGCCCCGACGAGGCGCGGGCCCTGCTCGGGCCCCGCCTGCAGGGCCGCACCAGCTTCGTGATGGGGCCCTCCGGCACGGGCAAGAGCACGCTGGTCAACCTGATGGTGCCCCAGGCCCAGGCCCAGGTGGGCGAGATCTCGCGGGCCCTCAACTCGGGCCGCCACACCACCACCGCCACCCAGTGGTACTGGCTCGACGACACGCGCACCAGCGCCCTCATCGACTCCCCCGGCTTTCAGGAATTCGGCCTGCGCCAGATCGAAGCGGCCCAACTGAGCGCCTACATGCCCGACCTGCGCGAGCACGTGGCCGGCTGCCGCTTCTACAACTGCACCCACCTGCACGAACCCGGCTGCGCCGTGCGCGCGGCCGTGCAGGCCGGGCACATCACCGAAAGCCGGTACCGGATCTACACCGAGATCCACGAGGAACTGAGCCGGCAGCGCTGGTAGTCTGCAGCGGCATCCTCGTTTTGCGCATATCCATCCGCGCATTGCTTCGTTCCCCGTATGAGGGAAGCTTCCTAGCATCGAGGCCATTCCCATGGCTTCCGATCAGGCCCCCTTCATGTCGCTCTTCCACCGTCTTCGCCTCCTGGCCGCCGGGCTGGCCCTGGCTGCCGCCGTCCCCACGGCCTTGGCCAGGGACGTCACCCTGCTCAACGTCTCCTACGACCCCACGCGCGAGCTCTACGCGGATTTCAACAACGCCTTTGCCGCCCACTGGAAGGCCAAGACCGGCCACAACGTCACCGTGCGCCAGTCCCATGGCGGCTCGGGCCGCCAGGCCCGCTCGGTCATCGACGGGCTGGATGCCGATGTCGTGACCCTGGCGCTGGCCTACGACATCGACGAACTGCATGCCAAGGCCAAGCTCATCCCCGCCGACTGGCAAAAGCGCCTGCCCAACAACAGCTCGCCCTACACCTCCACCATCGTCTTCCTGGTGCGCAAGGGCAACCCCAAGGGCATCAAGGACTGGGACGACCTCGTCAAGCCCGGCATCGCCGTCGTCACGCCCAACCCCAAGACCTCCGGCGGTGCCCGCTGGAATTACCTGGCCGCCTGGGGCTATGCCTTGAAGAAGCCCGGCGGCAACGAAGCCAAGGCGCGCGAGTTCGTCACCGCTTTGTTCAAGAACGTGCCCGTGCTCGACTCCGGGGCCCGCGGTGCGCTCACCACCTTCACCGAGCGCGGCATCGGCGACGTCTTCCTGTCGTGGGAGAACGAGGCCTTCCTGGCCGTGAAGGAACTGGGGCCGGACAAGTTCGACATCGTCGTGCCATCGGTCAGCATCCTGGCCGAGCCGCCGGTCACAGTGGTGGACAAGGTGGTGGACCGCAAGGGCACCCGCGAGGTGGCCACCGCCTATCTCGAATTCCTCTACTCACCGCAAGGCCAGGACATCGCCGGGCGCCACTACTACCGTCCCGTCGATCCGGCCGCCGCGAAGAAATACGCCTCGCAGTTCACCAAGGTCTCGCTCTTCACCATCGACGAGGTGTTCGGCGGCTGGACGAAGGCCCAGGCCACCCACTTCAACGACGGTGGTGTCTTCGACCAGATCTTCACCCGGCGCTGAGCGCTCGCCATGGTCTTCTCGCGCCTGCTGCTCAAGCGCCACAGCGTGCTGCCCGGCTTCGACCTGGCGCTGGGCTTCACCCTGCTCTATCTGAGCCTGGTGGTGCTCATCCCGCTGTCGGCGGCCTTCCTCAAGACCTTCACGCTCACCTGGAGCGCCTTCTGGGAGGCGGTGAGCAGCCCGCGCGTGGTGGCCTCCTACCGGCTGACCTTCGGCGCCTCGCTGGCCGCCGCGCTGGTCAACGCGGTGTTCGGCTTCATCGTGGCCTGGGTGCTGGTGCGCTACCCCTTCCCCGGCAAGCGCGTGGTCGATGCCCTGGTGGACCTGCCTTTCGCGCTGCCCACCGCGGTGGCGGGCATCGCGCTCACGGCGCTCTATGCCCAGAACGGCTGGATCGGCCAGTGGCTGCCCTTCCAGGTGGCCTTCACGCCGCTGGGCGTGTTCGTCGCGCTCACCTTCATCGGCCTGCCGTTTGTGGTGCGCACCGTGCAGCCGGTGCTCGAAGACCTGCACCAGGAGCTGGAGGAAGCGGCCGCCACGTTGGGGGCGAACCGCTGGCAGACCTTCTCGCGCGTGATCCTGCCCCTCGTCGCACCCGCGCTGCTCACCGGCTTTGCGCTGGCCTTCGCGCGGGCCCTGGGCGAATACGGCTCGGTGATCTTCATCGCCGGCAACATGCCGATGATCTCCGAGATCACACCGCTGCTCATCGTCACCAAGCTGGAGCAGTACGACTACGCCGGCGCCACCGCGATTGCCGTCGTGATGCTGGTGGCCTCCTTCGTGCTGCTGCTGATCATCAACCTGCTGCAGGCCTGGGCGCGGCGCCGCCAGGGCCAGGCCGGCTGAAGGAACACGCCCAATGTCTGCCCTTCCCTTGAACCCGGGTGCCCTGGCGGCCCCGAAGAGCCATCGGCGCGCCACGGAGGAGGCGCCCTGGGTGCGCTGGGCCCTGATCGGGGTCGCGCTGGGCTTTCTCACGCTGTTCCTGTTCATCCCGTTGGTCACGGTCTTCGTCGAGGCCTTGCGCAAGGGCTGGGAGGTGGCCGCGGCCGCCGTGGTCGAACCCGATGCGCGCGCGGCGATCCGGCTGACGCTGCTCACCGCCGCGATCGCCGTGCCGCTGAACCTGGTGTTCGGCGTGGCCGCCGCCTGGGCGATCGCGAAGTTCGACTTCCGCGGCAAGAACGTGCTGCTCACGCTCATCGACCTGCCGTTTTCGGTGTCGCCGGTGATCGCGGGCCTGATCTATGTGCTGGTCTTCGGCCTGCAGGGCTGGTTCGGCGAATGGCTGCGCGACCACGACCTGAAGGTGATCTTCGCCGTGCCCGGCATCGTGCTGGCCACCGTCTTCGTGACCTTCCCCTTCGTGGCGCGCGAGCTCATCCCGCTGATGCAGGCCCAGGGGCAGGAGCAGGAGGAAGCCGCCCGTGTGCTGGGGGCTTCGGGCTGGCAGATCTTCTGGCGCGTGACCCTGCCCAACGTGAAGTGGGCGCTGCTGTACGGCGTGATCCTGTGCAATGCGCGCGCCTTCGGCGAGTTCGGCGCGGTCTCGGTGGTCTCGGGCCACATCCGCGGCGAGACCAACACGATGCCGCTGCACATCGAGATCCTCTACAACGAATACCAGTTCGCCGCCGCCTTTGCCGTGACCTCGCTGCTGGCGATGCTCGCCCTGGTGACGCTGGTGCTGAAGTTCCTGGTGGAGCAGCGGGTGAAGGGCGAGAAGACCCTGGCGCAAGACGCCCGCTGACTCAGATCTCGAAGCTCGTGCCGGGCTCGGCCGCCATCGCCTGCTCGACCACGGCGCGGGTGAGCGTGGGCGCAAACGATTCGATGAAAGCGTACACATAGCCGCGCAGGACGGTGCCGCGGCGAATCGCCAGCTTGGTCATGTTCATCGCGAACAGGTGGCGCGCGTCGATGGCCCGCAGATGGCGGTCACGCTCTTCGTCGTAGGCGATGGAGGCGACGATGCCCAGGCCCAGGCCGAGCTCCACATAGGTCTTGATCACATCGGCGTCCATGGCTGTGAGCACGATGTCGGGCTTCAGGCCGGCGCGCTGGAAGGCCTCGTCGATGTGTGCGCGGCCGGTGTAGCCCTCTTCGTAGGTGACGATGGGGTGGCGGGCGATGCGCTCCAGCGTGACCGGTCCGCCCTCGAGCAGTTCATGCCCCGGCGGCACCAGCAGGCAGTGCGTCCAGCGGTAGCACGGCAGGGCCACCAGGTCCTCGTAGCGCGTCAACGCCTCGGTGGCGATGCCGATGTCAGCCTCGCCCTTCAGCAGCATCTCGGCCACCTGTCGGGGCGAGCCCTGGTGCAGGTTGAGCGTGACCTCGGGAAAGTGCTGGCGGAACTCGCTCACCGCCGGCGGCAGCGCGTAACGGGCCTGCGAATGCGTGGCCGCGATCGACAGCCGGCCGCGCGACTGCTGCACGAAGTCGTCGGCCGCGCGGCGCAGGTTCTCCGCATCGAGCAGCATGCGCTCGATGATGGGCAGCACCTGCCTTCCCGGCGGCGTCAGCCCCGTGAGACGCTTGCCCACACGCACGAAGATCTCGATGCCGAGCTCGTCCTCCAGTTCGCGGATCTGCCGGCTCACGCCGGGCTGCGAGGTGTGCAGCCCCTGGGCCACCTCCGTCAGGTTGAAGCCCCGACGCACTGCCTCCCGCACCGAGCGCAATTGCTGAAAGTTCATGGCCGGCATGCTGGGCCGGCACGATCATTACTGCAACGAATAAAAAGTTCTTTGTTTTACCAAATAAATCATAAGGACAGCTTGCGGGCCTCAGCCCGTCAGATTCGCCAGCGTCAGGAGCGCCAGCAACAGCATCCACAGCACCACCGAGCGCCACACCAGCCCCACGATGCTGCGCAGATGGCCCAGGGTGGGCGGCAGGCCGCCGGTGTGGCCCTCGGCCTCGGTGGCGCCGACGGGAGCGCCGGCTTCGAAGGTCTTGCTGCGGTCCACGCTCAGGCCGGGCGCGCTGCTGCCGCCCAGGCGCACCCCCACGGCGCCGGCGGCAGCCGCCAGGATGATGCCGTCGCTCGTGTGCTGCCACAGCACGGCATGGCGTCGCCAACTGTCGATGGCGTCCTCGAAATTGCCCACCACGGCAAAGCCGAAAGCGGTCAGCCGCGCGGGCAGATGGTCCAGCCTGTCGAACAAGCGCTGGGCCAGGTCCATCAGGCTGGGGTTGGTGGGCACCCCCACCGTATGGCTGCGATACGTCCAGTAGCGGCTCGAGAACTCGGCCATCCGATAGAGCACCGCCCCGGCCGGCCCCAGGCCCACGGCGGCCAGCACGATGAACCAGAAGAACACGCCAAACACATGGCGGTGGGCGGCCAGCAGGGAATGCTCGATCACATGGCGCAGCAACTCGGTGCGCGGCAGTTCGCTCGTGTCCATGTGCCGCCACTCGGCGAAAAGCTGGCGGGCACGCAGCTCGTCGCCGCGTTCCAGCGCATCGCGGATGTCGGTGAAGTAATGGCTGAACTGCCGGAAGCCCAGCGTCAGGTACAGCACCGCCACGTTCCAGGCCAACGCCACGAGCAGGCTGTGCCGGGCGATCGAGAGATGGATGCCAAAGGCCAGCAGCACAGGCACGAGCACCGTGACGGACCATACCGCCCAGGCATGCACCGGCCGGCCGGCGTCGAAGTTGCGGCCTGCCCAATGGACCCAGCCGACCAGCGTGTCATGGATGAGGTTGCCGCCGCGCAGGGGTTTCAATTGCTCCAGCAGCAGCGCCAGCAGGACGGAGAAGAAACTCATGGCCGGCATGATAGCGGCCGCCCACTCGCTCTACGCTGCCAGGAAGCGATAGAAATTGCGCAGCATCGCCGCGGTCGCTCCCCAGATGAAGTAGGGCTTGTCGCGGCCCGGCGGCTGCCAGGGCATCGAGAAGAACTCCCGCCGCTCGCCTTCGAACTCCACCGCATGACGCTGGTGGTGGGCCGGGCACATCAGGAAGGCCAGCGGCACCTCGAAGACCTCGGCCACCTCGCTCGGATCGACCCGCAGCTCGAAGGGGGGCTGCACCAGCGCCACGACCGGCGTCACCAGGAAGGCGGTCACCGTCTTGTACAGGGGCAACTGGCCGATGACCTCCACATGCCGGCGTGCCAGACCCACCTCCTCCTCGGCCTCGCGCAAGGCGGTGTCGGCCGGATCCCGGTCGGCGGGCTCGCAGCGCCCGCCGGGAAAGCTGATCTGGCCGGGATGGTCGCTCAAGTGCTCGGTGCGCTGCGTCAGCAGCACCGTCAGGCCTTGCGGGCGCTGCACCAGCGGCACCAGCACCGAGGCATGGGCCGGCGTGCGGGCGAACAGGCGGCGCTCGGCCAACACCTCGGGCTCCCAGGCCGGCGGACGGGCAAAGCGCTCGCGCAGGGCCTGCGGGGTCAGGCGCTCCTCGGCCACCGGCGGCAGGTGGGCATCGACCCCCACCACCGGGAAGGCCTGGGGCTCACGGATGAGGGCCATGGTTCAGGCTTGCTAACGAAAAGCCGCCTGGGCGGGTCGACGCGCAGGCGGCTCGGGGGCGTTGCAGGGCAACGTGCCAGATCAGGACAACTTTTCCTTGATGCGGGCCGACTTGCCGCTGCGCTGGCGCAGGTAGTACAGCTTGGCACGGCGCACGTCGCCGCGACGCTTGACCTCGATGGAGGCGATCAGCGGGCTGTAGAGCTGGAACGTGCGCTCCACGCCTTCACCGCTGGAGATCTTGCGCACGATGAAGCTGGAGTTCAGGCCGCGGTTGCGCTTGGCGATCACGACGCCTTCATAGGCCTGCACACGCTTGCGGTTGCCTTCGACGACGTTGACGTTGACGATCACGGTGTCGCCGGGGGCAAACTCCGGGATGTTCTTGTTCAGGCGAGCGATTTCTTCCTGCTCGAGCGTCTGGATGAGGTTCATGGTCACTCCAAGGATCGTGCGCGGGGTGGGTTGGTGGTCAGTCTTGGCGCCCCGGCTTGACCGTCGAGGCTGTCCCGGCAGAGGATCGAAAAGCTGCTAATTATAGCCCAAGCGAGGCCAGGTAGCGCTCGTCCTCGGGGCTCAGGCGCCCGGCGGATCGCGCTGCGGCGATCAGGTCGGGGCGGCGCTGCGCCGTCAGGCGCAGCGATTGCTCGCGCCGCCAGCGGGCGATACGGGCGTGGTGGCCCGACAGCAGCACCGCCGGCACGGCCACCGGTCCGTCGGGCGTGTCCAACACCTCGGGGCGGCTGTAGTGGGGGCAGTCGAGCAGCCCGTCGCTGAAGCTGTCCTGCTCGTGTGAGGCCGGGTCATTCAGCACCCCGGGCTGGAGCCGGGCCACGCCGTCGAGCAGGGCCAGCGCCGCGATCTCGCCGCCGGAGAGCACGAAGTCGCCCAGGCTAAGCTCCAGGTCCACGTGGCGGTCGATGAAGCGCTGGTCCACACCTTCGTAGCGGCCACACACCAGGATGGCCCCGGGCCCGTCGGCCCATTCGCGCAGCAAGGCCTGGTCGATGCGCCGGCCGGCCGGCGAGAACCACACCACTGGTGCACTCGCGACGCCCGCCGTGCTGCGGCGCTGCCGCACAGCCGCCAGGGCCCGCTCCAGGGGCTCGACCAGCATCACCATGCCTGGCCCGCCGCCATAGGCGCGGTCGTCCACCCGGCGATAGGCATCCTCGGCGAAGTCGCGCAAGGGCCACAGGTGCACATCCACCTGGCCGGACTCATAGGCGCGGCGCGTCACACCCTGGGTCAGAAAGGGGGCGAAGAGGTCCGGGAACAGCGTGACGACGTCGAAGCGCATGGACGGGCTCGCGCTTCAGTAGTCCAGGCCCCAATCGACGAGGATGCGGCCGGCCGCCGTCTCGACCTGATCGACATAGGCCGACACGAAGGGGATGAGCCGCTCGGCCGGCGGATCGGCGGTGTCATCCACCACCCTCAGGATGCTGTGGGCCCCGGTGTCCATCAGGTCGGCCACGCGGCCCAGGGTGTACCCCTGGCGGTTCACGACGGCCAGGCCGATGAGATCGACCCAGTAGTACTCGCCTTCGTCGGCGGTGGGGAAGCTGGCACGCGAGACAAAGATGCGCGCGCCCTTGAGGGCTTCGGCGGCGGTGCGGTCAGGCAGTTCCCGGGCCTGGGCCACGACCGCGTCGCCGTGCTCGCGCGCCGCGGTGATGCGCAACACGCGCGGCACGGGCCGCACGCCGGGCCGGGGTGCCTCAGGGGGCTGAAGGAACCAGCGCCGGGCGGTGAACAGGGCCTGCGGATCGGTGGAATAAGGCAGGACCTTGATCCAGCCCTTGATGCCCCAGGCATCGAGCACGCGGCCCACCTCCACCGCGTCCGAAGGCCAGGCAAGATCGTCGTCGGCCAGGGCACTCATCGGGCAGGCGGCAGCAGACCGTGCGGCCGCAGGGGACTCAGGCGGCGGCCTTGGCCTGCTTGATCAGGCGGGCGACCGTGGGCGAGACCTGGGCGCCATGGCTGACCCAGTAGTCCACGCGGTCATGCGCCACGCGCAGGGCCTCGGCCGCACCGGAGGCCACGGGGTTGTAAAAACCCACGCGCTCCAGGAACCGGCCGTCACGGCGGTTGCGGGCATCGGCCGCCACGATGTTGAAGAAGGGGCGCTTCTTGGAGCCGCCACGGGAAAGACGAATCACGACCATGCTGTGTCCTTGTACCCAGCCTGCGCGGATTCCCCGGCCACTGGAGACACTCAGGGCTGTCGGGAGGGGCGCAAGGCCAAGCGTATCGAATGTTCCGCCCCGACGCCGTAGATACGCCGGCCACCCAGCCAAGCCAGCGTCGAGAACCTGAAATTATAGCGGGTTCAGGCCGCGGAGGTCGAGACCGGGGCCTCATCGACGCCGGGCACCCGCCTCACCTGCGGCGCCATCGGCCCGCCCGCGGTACAGTCGCGCCCCATGACGACACCCCCCGAGGCTGCGGCCCCTGCCCCGGCAGGGCCCTACAAGTCCAAGACCCTGGCCACCTGGATCGCACTGATCGCGGGCTGCCTGGGTTTGCACCGCTTCTACCTGCACGGCCTGCGGGACTGGCTGGGCTGGCTGCACCCTGTGCCCACGGCGCTGGGGGTGATCGGCGTGCAGCGCATGCTGGCGTTCGGCCAGGACGACCGTCTGTCCTGGCTGCTGATCCCGCTGCTGGGGTTGATGGTCTCGCAGGCGATGCTGATGGCCATCCTGTACGGGCTCACGCCGGATGAGAAGTGGAATGCCCGCTTCAATCCGCAGGGCCCCGAACACCGCACCGGCTGGGCCGTGGTGATCGGCGTGATCGCCGCGCTGATGATCGGGGCGGCCGTGCTGATGGCCACACTGGCCTTCAGCTTCCAGCACTACTTCGAACTGCAGGTCGAGGCGGCCCGGAAGATCAGCCAGTGAAGCGCCGCCCTCACGAGCGGAAGATGAAGTAGACGGCCGCCACCAGACACAGCCCCGCCCAGACGAAGTCCCACTTGAAGGGCACCTTCATGTAGAGCATCGCAAACGGCACGAAAACGGTGAGCGTGATGACTTCCTGCAGGATCTTGAGCTGAGGCAGCGTGAACACGCCGCTGCTGTAGCCGATCCGGTTGGCCGGCACCTGCAGCAGGTACTCGAACAGCGCGATGCCCCAGCTCGCCAGGGCGGCGATGTACCAGGGCTTGGCCGCCAGGTCCTTCAGGTGGGCGTACCAGGCGAAAGTCATGAAGACATTGGCCACCGTCAGCAAAGCGATGGTCTGCAGCGACACCGGCAGGGCGTGGGCACTCATGGCGATCTTTCAAAGGGCGTCCGTCAGGCGTTCGATGCCCTGGTCGGGCAAGCTCTCCAGCAAGAAACGCACCGTGCCCCGTCCCGGGATGACGAGCCCGGGCGCCAGGTCGGCCAGCGGGGCCAGCACGAAGGCGCGTTCGTGCAGGCGCGGATGGGGCAGCACGAGCTCGGGCCCGGCGAGCTGCAGCGCGTCCATCAGCAGCAGATCCAGGTCCAAGGTGCGCGGGGCGTTGCGGTAGGGGCGTTCGCGCCCGTGGGCCTGCTCCAGCGCCTGCAGGGCGTGCAGCAGCGCCAACGGGTCTTCGGCGGTGTCGAAGGCGACGACCGCGTTCAGGTAGTCGGGGCCGTCGGCATCGAGCGGCCGGGTGCGGTAGACCGGCGAGGCCGACCAGCCCGACACCCCGGGGCGCACACGCAGTGCCGCGGCCGCCCGTCGCAGGCCGTCCAGCGGGTCGCCCAGGTTGGCGCCCAGTCCGACGTAGGCACGGCGCATGGCAGGGCGCTCCGGTCAGTCGGCGTTGCCGGTGGCCGGGGCTGCTGCAGCGGCGCTCTTGCGGCGGCGACGCCGGCGCTTGCGCGCCGGTGTTCCGTCCTCGCCCGGGGGGGCCGCCGGTGCGCCGGCGTCGTCCCCCTGGGCCGCGGCCTCGCCAAGGGCCTCGGGGCGCGCCGGCTTGCGGCGGCCGGGGCTGCGCCGTGCGGGTGCCTGTTGCTCGCGCACGGCCTCCAGCAAGCGGCGCCGGCCGGCCTCGTCGGCCTGGGAGAACTCCTCCCACCAGCGGGCCAGGGCCGGGTCGATCTCGCCCGCGTCGGCACGCAGCCGGAGGAAGTCGAAACCGGCCCGGAAGCGCGGCTGCTCCACCAGCGTGAAGG
>NZ_JBKBVU010000042.1:0-20930 GCF_046289365.1 Caldimonas sp.
CTGCACGACCATGGGCACATTCCCGTGAAACTGCTGGCGCCGCAGGCCGCCAGCGCCCTGAGCATCGGGGCCGACGTGCTGCTGTCCAGCGTCGGGCATGGCTGCGCGATGGACATCGCCGGCCGCGGCATCGCGCGGCCCGACGCCATGATCCGCACCCTGCGCCTGCTGTCTGGCACCTTGACCGAGAGCCTTTCATGAGCCACACCATCCGCATCGCCGGGGCCGATCTGCACTTTCCCTGCGCGCCGGGCCAAACCGTGCTCGACGCCGCGCTGGCGGCCGGCATCGAGCTGCCCCATTCCTGCCGCAAAGGCGTGTGCACCAACTGTGCCGGCCGTGTGGACGAGGGCTGGGTCGAAGGTCTTGGTGGGGCGTCCCTGCACCATGAAGCCTGCCGTCCCGATCAGGTGCTGCTGTGCCTGTGCGTGGCGCGCAGCGACCTCGTCATCTCCCCCACCCGGTATCGCCGCGTGGATCCGGCCGCGGCCAAGACCTTTCTGGCCAAGGTCTACAAGCACCAGAAAGTGGCCTCCGATGTCTCGCTGCTGCAGTTGCGCCTGCCGGCCGGCCAGCGCCTGAAGTTCCGTGCGGGCCAGTACCTGCAGGTGATCCTGGACGACGGCAGCCGCCGCTCGTACTCGATGGCCAACCCGCCGCACGAGAACGACGGCGTCACGCTGCACATCCGGCACGTGCCGGGGGGGCGCTTCAGCGCGCTGCTGCCCACGCTGCAGCCCGGGGACACGGTGCGCATCGAGGGGCCTCATGGCAGCTTCGGGCTGCGCGAAGACAGCCAGGCCCCCCTGGTGTTCGTGGCCGGGGGCACGGGATTCGCCCCCATTAAGTCCATCCTCGACGACATGGTCAAACGAGGCGACTCGCAGCGTCCCGTGACCCTGCTCTGGGGCGGGCGCCGGCCCGAACACCTGTATCTGGGCACGGCCGTGCAGCGGTGGCAGCGCCTGCTGCCCGGGCTGCAGTTCGTGCCGGCCGTCAGCGAGCCGGCCGCCGACACACCGCCCGAGGTCTTCCGCGGCGACGTCCACCAGGCCCTGCTGGGACGGTTCACGTCGCTGGCCGGCCACGAGCTCTATGCCTGCGGAGCCCCGGCCCTGGTGATGGCCCTGAAGCAGACGGCGGTGCAACGCCTGGGCCTGGCGCCGCAGGACTTTTTCTCCGACGCCTTCGTCAGCGGGCCGGTTGCGGCGCAGGGGCAGTCTGCGCTTGCCGCTGCCTAGACGGCAACCGCCGTCACGCAAGGCTTGATCCCGCGCAGCCACGGTGCGACGATGCCCGCGTGACTTCCAACGACCCTCACGATCTCCAGCGCTTCATCGAGGCCCAGGACCCGGTGCTTCACGCCGTGCTGGCCGAACTGCGCGCCGGCGCCAAGCGCACGCACTGGATGTGGTTCGTCTTTCCACAACTGCGCGTGCTGGGCCGCAGCGCCACCGCGCGACACTATGGGCTGGCCGATCTGGACGAGGCCCGCGCCTACCTGGCCCACCCGGTGCTGGGCCCGCGGCTGCGCGAGTGCGTCGATGCAGTGATGTCGGTGCGGGGCCGCACCCTGCACGAGGTCTTCGGCTCGCCCGACGACCTCAAGTTCTGCTCGTGCATGACGCTCTTCGAGGCCGTGGCGGGCCCAGGCTCGGTGTTCTCGCAGGCGCTGGATCGCTGGTGCGAGGGGCGGCGCTGCGAGGCTACGGTGCGCGCACTCAGGCCCTGAGCCGCCAGCCCGTGCGGAAGATCCAGGCCACGATGCCCAGGCACACGAGCAGGAAGCCCGCGATGGCCAGAAGGCTCACGCCCACGGCCACGTCGGCCACGCCGTAGAAGCTCCAGCGGAAGCCGCTGATCAGGTAGACCACCGGGTTGAACAGGCTCACCGTCTGCCACACCGGCGGCAGCATGCTGATCGAATAGAAGCTGCCGCCCAGGAAAGCCAGCGGCGTGATGATGAGCAGCGGCACGATCTGCAGCTTCTCGAAGCCGTCGGCCCACAGGCCGAGGATGAAGCCGAACAGGCTGAAGGTGATCGAAGTCAGCACCAGGAAGGCCAGCATCCACAGCGGATGCGCGATGGAGAAGTCCACGAAGAGCCGCGCCGTGGCCAGGATGATGAGCCCCAGCACGATGGACTTGGTCGCCGCCGCGCCCACGTAGCCGATCACCACTTCCAGCGCCGAGACCGGCGCGGACAGCAGCTCGTAGATCGTGCCGGTGAACTTGGGCATGTAGATGCCGAAGGAGCCGTTGGACAGGCTTTGCGTCAGGATGGCCAGCATGATCAGGCCGGGCACCAGAAAAGCGCCATAGCTCACACCGTCGATGGACACCATGCGCGAGCCGATGGCCGCCCCGAAGACGACGAAGTACAGCGAGGTGGAGATCACCGGCGAGGCGACGCTCTGCCCCAGGGTGCGCAATGCGCGGGCCATCTCGAAGCGATAGATGGCGTGGATGGCGTACCAGTTCATCGGGCTTGCCTCACGAGGTTGACGAAGATCTCCTCCAGCGAGCTCTGCTCGGTGTGGAGGTCCTTGAAGGCGATGCCCTGCTCGTCCAGCCGCTTGAGCAGCCCGGCGATGCCCGAGTGCTCTGCCTGCGCATCGAAGGTGTAGATGAGCTCGTGGCCGTTGCTGCCCAGCTCCAGCGCGTAGCCGTTCATCCCGCTTGGCACGGCGGCCAGGGGCTGCTGAAGCTGTAGCGTGAGCCGCTTCTTGCCGAGCTGGCGCATCAGCGTGAACTTGTCCTGCACGAGGATGAGCTCGCCGCGGTGGATCACGCCGATGCGGTCGGCCATCTCCTCGGCTTCCTCGATGTAGTGGGTGGTCAGGATGATGGTCACGCCCTGCTCGCGCAGGCGCCGCACCAGCGCCCACATGTCGCGGCGCAGCTCCACGTCCACGCCGGCGGTGGGCTCGTCGAGGAAGAGGATGCCGGGCTCATGGCTCAGCGCCTTGGCGATCATCACGCGGCGCTTCATGCCGCCCGACAGCGTGCGGATCCTGGCGTCGCGCTTGTCCCACAGCGACAGGTCCTTCAGGATGCGTTCGATCAGCGCCGGGTTCGCCGGCTTGCCGAACAGGCCACGGCTGAAAGTCACCGTGGCCCACACCGTCTCGAAGGCATCGGTGGATAGCTCCTGCGGCACCAGGCCGATGAGGCTGCGCACGGCACGGTAGTCGCGCGCCAGCTCGTAGCCATCGATCAGGGCGCGCCCTCCGCTGGGCGTGACGATGCCGCACAGGATGCTGATCAGCGTGGTCTTGCCCGCCCCATTGGGGCCGAGCAACGCGAAGATCTCGCCGCGGCGGATCTCCAGATCGAGCGCCTTGAGGGCCACGTGGCCGCTGGCGTAGGTCTTGTGAAGCCCCTGGACTTCGATGATGGGGGAGGTCAATGTCCGCTCCTCGAGCCCGCCTGATGATGAAGAGGTGAAGGATAGTTCCAGACGCAAGCTGCCGTCACGACCACTGGCGATCATTCCTGACACCGCGGTGGTCGGGGTTCAGCGTTGCATCACCCACCGTGCAAACACCTGCACCGCCTGCGAGGCTGGCTGCGACTCCGGCAGCGCCAGGTAGTAGGCCCGATCGCTTTCGCAGGGGCTGGTGGCGGGCTCGATCAGGCGGCCGGCGGCCAGCTCGGCTTCGGCCGCGAAGTCCGGCACCAGCGCCACGCCCAGGCCCAGCAGCGCCGCCTGCACCGACATCGAGAACAGCTCGTAGCGCGGCCCCTGCAGGCTGCGGTCGGTGTCCACGCCGGCCGCGGCGAACCAGCGGCGCCAGGCGTGGGGCCGCGTGGTCTGCTGCAACAGCGGCAGGCCGGCGAGCTGCGCCGGGCTGATGCGCTTGCATGGGGCGATGAGGGCCGGCGCACACACGGCGATCAGCCGCTCGGGCATCAGCAGGCGCGTTTCGCAGCCCGGCCAGTGGCCGTCGCCGGCGTACAGCGCCAAGTCCAGCCCCGAATCGTCGAACAGGAAGGGCCGCACCCGCGTGTGCAGGTTGAGCTGAATGTGTGGATGCTCGCGCTGGAAGGCCGGGATGCGTGGCAGCAGCCAGTGCGTGGCAAAGGTGGGCACCACGGCCAGCTCGATCACCCCGCCCTGGCCCCGGCTGGACATCAGCTCCAGCGTGTCGCGCTCCAGCGCGGCCAGGCGCTCGGCCACACGGCGCCCGTAGGCCAGGCCGGCGGCCGTGAGCTTCACGCCGCGGCGCGTGCGGCGGAACAGCTCCACCCCCAGGCTGGACTCCAGCGCGGCGATCTGGCGGCACACCGCGCTTTGCGTCATGTGGAGTTCGTCGGCCGCACGTGTGAAGCTTTCGTGGCGGGCCGCGGCCTCGAAGGCAGACAAGGCAGCTGTACTGGGAATTCGGCGGCGCATGGGGCTTGTCCTGCTGCAGCGCTGGGCACTTCGGAGTGAGTTTTTTGCACAAGTGGATGCGCAATTGTCGGTTGAAACCCCCTGCCCCGGCGCTTAGCATCGAGGCATCCTTTTCCATCGACACCGGAGACCGCGCCATGGGCCAGACCAAAGCCAGCTTCCACTGGGACGACCCCCTGCTGCTCGACCAGCAGCTCACCGGCGAGGAGCGTGCGGTGCGCGACGCGGCCGCGGCCTATTGCCAGGAACGCCTGGCCCCGCGGGTGCTCGAAGCCTTCCGCCACGAAAAGACCGACCCGGCCATCTTCCGCGAGATGGGCGAGCTGGGTCTGCTGGGCCCCACCATCCCCGAGCCATACGGCGGTGCCGGCCTCAACTACGTCAGCTACGGCCTCATCGCGCGCGAGGTCGAGCGGGTCGATTCCGGCTACCGCTCGATGATGAGCGTGCAGTCCTCGCTGGTGATGGTGCCCATCTACGAGTTCGGCAACGAAGCCTCGCGCCAGAAATACTTGCCCAAGCTGGCCAGCGGCGAGTGGATCGGCTGCTTCGGCCTGACCGAGCCCAACCACGGCTCCGACCCCGGCAGCATGGTCACGCGTGCCAAGAAGGTCGAGGGCGGCTACCGTCTCACCGGCAGCAAGATGTGGATCACCAACAGCCCGATTGCCGACGTCTTCGTGGTGTGGGCCAAGGACGATGAAGGCGCCATCCGCGGCTTCATTCTCGAAAAGGGCTGGAAGGGCCTCTCGGCGCCCGCCATCCACGGCAAGGTCGGCCTGCGTGCGTCCATCACTGGCGAGATCGTGATGGACGATGTCTTCTGCCCCGAGGAAAACGCCTTCCCCGAGGTGCGCGGCCTCAAGGGCCCCTTTACCTGCCTGAACAGCGCACGCTACGGCATCGCCTGGGGCGCTTTGGGCGCAGCCGAGTTCTGCTGGCACACCGCGCGCCAGTACGTGCTGGATCGCAAGCAGTTCGGCAAGCCGCTCGCGGCCAACCAGCTCGTGCAGAAGAAGCTTGCCGACATGCAGACCGAGATCACCCTGGGCCTGCAGGGCTGCCTGCGCCTGGGCCGCATGAAGGACGAGGGCACCGCTGCGGTGGAAATCACCTCCATCATGAAGCGCAATTCCTGCGGTAAGGCCCTGGAGATTGCCCGCATGGCGCGCGACATGCTGGGCGGCAACGGCATCAGTGACGAGTTCGGCGTGGCCCGCCACCTCGTGAACCTGGAGGTGGTGAACACCTACGAGGGCACGCACGACATCCACGCCCTCATCCTGGGCCGCGCCCAGACTGGCATCGCCGCGTTCTGATGGACACGCCCACCCCACCGCGCCCGCTGGCGGGCGTGAAGGTGCTTGACCTGTCGCGCGTGCTGGCCGGCCCCTGGGCGGGCCAGTTGCTGGCCGACTACGGCGCCGACGTGATCAAGGTCGAGCGCCCCGGCAGCGGCGACGACACGCGCGGCTGGGGCCCGCCCTGGTGGGGCGAGGGCGAGGCCCGCACGGCGGCCTATTACCTGTGCGCCAACCGCGGCAAACGCTCGGTGGCGCTGGACATCGCCAGCCCCGAAGGCCAGGCGATGGTCAAGAGCCTCGCGCGCGAGGCCGACGTGCTCATCGAGAACTACCGCGTCGGCCAGCTCGCCAAGTACGGGCTCGACTGCGCGAGCCTGCAGCGGCTCAACCCCGGCCTCGTCTATTGCTCCATCACCGGCTATGGCCAAACAGGCCCCGATGCCCAGCGCGCCGGCTACGACTTCGCCATCCAGGCCCAGGGAGGCCTGATGAGCATCACCGGCGAAAAGGGCGCCGAGCCGCAGAAGGTGGGCGTGGCCGTGGTCGACTTGATGACGGGCGTGTACGCCACCACCGCCATCCTGGCCGCCTTGCACGAGCGCCAGCGCACCGGCCGCGGACGCCACATCGACGCTGCCCTGCTCGACGTGCAGGTGGCCATGCTGGCCAACCAGGCCTTGAACTACCTCGTGAGCGGCACGCCGCCCACGCGCATGGGCAATGCGCACCCCAACATCGTGCCCTACCAGGTGTTCGCCACCGCAGACGGCCACCTCGTGCTGGCCGTGGGCAACGACGCCCAGTTCGCCCGCGCCTGCGAGGTGATGGGTTGCGCCGCCCTGGCCCGGGGTGCGCGCCACACCACCAACGCCGGTCGCGTGAAGCACTGCGGCGAGTGGGTACCCGAACTGCACCGCGCGCTTCTGGCCCGAACCACGAGGGCCTGGGTCGAGGCTTTCGACGCCGCCGGCGTGCCCTGCTCACCCATCCTCGACATCGCCCAGGTCTTCGACGACCCGCAGGTGCGAGCCCGCGGCCTGCGCGCCCCCGAGGCCCCGGGCCAACCCCCCGGCGTGCTCACGCCGATGCGCTTCGATGGCCAGCGTCCGATGGCCCCCTGCCCGCCGCCGCTGCTGGATGCCGATGGCGAAGCGGTGCGTGCAGCTGCCCAGGCGGGGCGTTGGCCCGAAACGCCCTAACATCACGCCCTCGCGGTTCGGCGACGGTCGGCCGCACGGACAGGAGCAGCACATGGGCGAAGCCAAACGCCGCAAGCAACAGGGTCAACAGGCCGGCGAACGACTGCGCCAGCGCATCGCCGCGGGCGAGTTCGGCGCGCCCGGTCGCATCGAGCGCCTGTGCCTGGTGATCGACCGCAGCCCGGCCGGGCGCGACCTGATCGCCTTGCTGCGCACTCTGCCCGAGTTCACCCTGCTGCAGGCCGCGCTGGCGGGCGAGGAGATGCAGCTGTGGGACAGTGTGGCCCTCTTCGAGTTTGCCGGCATCACCCTGAAAGACGGCCAGGCCCGCGCCTGGCTGGCCACCGACGAGGACAAGCTGCTGAACGAGGCCCTGCCGCGCGAATTGCGGGGGGGCGTGGGCCTGCTGACGGGCCTGGAGCCTGTCCTGCAGGACCGGGTCGCCTCCATCGCCAAGGCGACGAAGGCGCCATAAAGTAGGAATTTTCACTACAATGTGTGACATGGAAAAGGCCATCACGTCAGCGCAAGCCAATCGCCAGTTCTCGTTCCTGCTACGAGGCGTGCGGGAAGGGCATCGCTACGTCGTCACCAGCCATGGCAAGCCGGTGGCGCGCCTGATGCCTGTCGAGACCGATGATCCCGTGGCTGCAAAGGCCCGAGAGGCCCTGTTGCAGCGTCTGGCCGGACAGGCAATCGTTCAGGCTGGGCGCTGGACGCGCGACGAGCTCTACGAAGACCGGTGAGAGTCGCGCTCGACACCAATCTGCTGGTCTATGCCGAAGGCGTCAACGACGCGGCCCGGCGCGATGCCGTCCTGGCTTTGCTGGGGCGGCTGCCATCCGGCAGCATCGTGCTGCCGGTCCAGGCGCTGGGGGAGTTGTTTGTGGTGCTCACGCGCAAGGCGGGCCGCTCGCGTGAGCAGGCCCGGGCGGCGCTGTTGAGCTGGCGCGATGCCTATCCACTCGTCGACACCTCGCCGGAAGTCATGCTGGCAGCGGCCGATCTGGCTACAGACCATCAACTGGGTTGGTGGGATGCCGTCATCCTGGCGGCAGCAGCGAAGGCCGGGTGCCGCCTGCTGCTGTCCGAAGACCTGACCGAAGGCTTCACCTGGGGAGGTGTGACGGTGACCAACCCGTTGGCCGCGCAACGCCACGAGCTGCTGGCAGCGCTGATAGAGCACGGAGCCTGAACCCGTCGGGGGCCGCTATCCTCGGCCAAAACGACACCAGGAGACGCCATGCCCCCGGCCCACGAGCCCCACATCCACCGCTACCAGCGCTGGCTCGGCCAGCGCCATGGCCTGCCGTTCGACAGCTACGACGCGCTGTGGCAATGGTCGGTGAGCGACCTGGACGCCTTCTGGCGCTCGATTTGGGACTACTTCGAGCTGCAGTCCCCCACGCCCTTCGAGGGCGTGCTGGTGGAAGACCGGATGCCCGGGGCGGTGTGGTTCCGTGGCGCCCAGCTCAACTACGCGCAGCAGGTGATGCGCCATGCCGACGAGGCCGACGCGGGCGGCCACCCGGCCATCGTCTGGTGCGATGAGGCCGGCCTGGCCCGCGGCGAGCTGCAGCAGATGCGCTGGAGCGAGTTGCGCCGCCAGGTGGCCTCGCTGGCCCACCACTTGAAGCGCCTGGGCGTGCGGCGGGGCGACCGCGTGGCCGCCTACCTGCCCAACACCGCCGCCACCGTGGTGGCCTTCCTGGCCGTGGCCAGCGTGGGGGCGGTGTGGTCGCTGTGCTCGCCCGACATGGGCCCGGTGGCCGTGCTTGACCGCTTCCGCCAGATCGAGCCGGTGGTGCTCATCGCCTGCGACGGCTACCGCCACGGCGGCACCGACCAGCCCCGCCTGCCCCGGGTGGCCGAGCTGCTGGCGCAACTGCCCACGGTGCGCCATGCCGTCTTGCTGAACCACCTCGATGCCCAGGCCGATGCCCAGGCTCTGGCCGCGCCACAGCGCCAGGCCCACGCCTGGGCCGCGCTGGTGGCCGACGAGCTGCCCTTCGAGCCCGAGTGGCTGCCCTTCGACCATCCGCTGTGGATCGTCTATTCCAGCGGCACCACCGGCGTGCCCAAACCCATCGTGCACGGCCATGGCGGCATCGTGCTCGAACACCTCAAGCTCGGCACCCTGCACAACGACATCGGCCCCAGCGTCGAGGGCGGCGACCGCTTCCACTGGTACAGCTCCACCGGCTGGATCATGTGGAACTGCCAGGTCAGCGGCCTGCTCTCGGGCACCACGATCTGCCTCTTCGACGGCAGCCCCGCCGGAGCGCGCGACGCACCCGACTGGACCACGCTGTGGCGCTTCGCCGGCCTGGCCGGCGTCAGTTTCTTCGGTGCCGGCGCGGCCTTCTATGCAAGCTGCCTGAAGGCCGACGTCCAGCCCCAGGCCGTGGCCGACCTGTCGCGCCTGCGCGCCGTGGGCTCCACCGGCTCGCCTCTGTCCGACGAGGCCTATGACTGGATCTGGCGCCGCCTGCCGCAACGGGGTGGCGAACCGATCTGGCTCACGGCCATTGCCGGCGGCACCGACTTCGCCGGCGCCTTCCTGGCCGGCCACCGCGGCCTGCCCGTGACGCGCGGCGAGATGCAGTGCCGCTGCCTGGGTGCCGCGGTGCACGCCTACAGCGAGCCGGATGAAAACGGCCAGGGCCGGCCCCTGACCGACGAGGTGGGCGAACTCGTGTGTGTGCGCCCCATGCCTTCGATGCCGCTTTCTTTCTGGGGCGATGCCGACGGCTCACGCTTGCGCGAGAGCTACTTCGAGATGTACCGCGGCCCGCGGGGCGAGGGCATCTGGCGCCATGGCGACTGGTTGAAAATCACCCCGCGCGGCGGCGCCATCATCTACGGCCGCAGCGACGCCACCATCAACCGCCACGGCATCCGCATGGGCACGGCCGAGCTGTACCGCGTGGTCGAAGCCTTCCCCGAAGTGCTCGACAGCCTGGTGGTCGATCTCGAATACCTGGGCCGCGAAAGCTGGATGCCGCTCTTTGTCGTGCTGCGCGAAGGCCACATGCTCGACGCCGCCCTGGTGGCGCGCCTGAAGGCCGGCATCCGCGAGGCCCTGTCGGCCCGCCACGTGCCCAACGACATCTACCAGGTGAGCGAGATCCCGCGCACGCTCTCGGGCAAGAAGCTCGAACTGCCCATCAAGCGCTTGCTGCTGGGCCATCCGGTGGACAAGGTGCTCAACCGCGACGCCATGGCCAACCCGGGTGCGCTGGACTGGTTCATCGCGCTGGCGCGGCAGCGCGGAGGAAGTCACGTTTCGTCGTGACTCACCCCACCGGCTGCCGCTCGCGCACCACGCGCCGGTGCGTGGCGCGGGCGTGGCGCACCCAGCCGTGGCCCCACCAGCGCGCGGCCATCGCCAGGCCGCGGATCCATTCGTCCAGCGCGTAGGCGATCCACACGCCGGGCAGGCCCCAGCCCAGGTGCACGCCCAAGAACCACGAGCCGCCGGCCAGCACCACCACCATCGAGACGATGCCCGCGGCCACCGGGAAGCGCGCGTCGCCGGTGGCGCGCAGCGCATTGATCACCACCAGGTTGAAGGTGCGCCCCGGCTCCAGCAGCACCGTGAGCCACAGCAGCAGCACGGCCGAGGCGATGATGGCTTCATCCTGCGTGAACAGCCGCAGATACCACGGCGCGCCCACGGCGGCGACGAGCGCGGCGCCCGTGGACACCCCCAGCCCCAGGAGGAGCGACTTGCGCACCAGGGCATGCGCCTCGTGCAGCCGGGCCGAGCCGATCAGGTGGCCCACCAGGATCTCGGCCGCAAAGCCGATGGCCAGGCCGAACAGCAAGATGAAATACATCACCTGCATCGTGTAGCTGTGCACTGCCAGCTCGGTGGCGCCCATGCGCGCCACCACCGCGATGCTCACCATCAGCGCCAGCCGGTAGGCGATGGTCTCGGCCCCGCCGGGCAGGCCGATGTGCAGCACCGGGGCGAGCGGCTTCCAGTGCATCACCCACCAGTCGCGGGCCGTGGGCACGAGCTGGAGCCGCCAGCGCCACAGCACCAGGTGCAGCGCGAGGCCAAAGGCGCGGCTCAGCGCCATCGCCAGCGCAAAGCCCACCAGGCCCAGCCCCGGCAGCGGCCCCACGCCGCCCATCAGCGGAATGCACAGCAGCAGGTGCAGCGTGTGCATGACGAGCATGTTCCACAGCGTGTCGCGCGCATGCAGGTGCGCGCGCATCACCGAGGCCATCGTGGCGTTGTAGGCGTCCAGCACCAGGGCCAGCGCCGCCATGCGCAGGAACGGCACGGCCAGCGGCATCAGCTCGGCCGGTGTGTTCATCCACTGCAGCAGCCAGGGCGCCCCGGCCAGCAGGGTGCAGCCCGTCAGCAGCCCCAGCCAGGTGCTGGCCGCCAGCGACACCCGCGCCGTCTCGTCGGCCGCGGCCCGGTTGCCCGCCCCGAGGTTCTGCGTGATCACCACGCTCACCCCCATGCTGATGATGCGAAACAGGATGAAGAAGGCTGCCTGCAGGTGGTTGACCATCGCAAACGCGCCCGAGGCCGCGTCCGACACGCGCGAGGCCATCCACAGCCCCGCCAGGCCCACGCTGATGCCCAGCAGCAGCTCGGTGAACAGCGGCCAGGTGATGGCAAACAACGGGGGGCGCGGCGCCGCGGCGCGTGCGCCCGGCTGCGCAAGGACAGCGGTGCTCATGGGGTGGGCAAACGGGAGGGGTGCTTCGCGGTGCAGGCGTGGCGACCTTGGAACCCGGCCGCGCCGGGCGCTAGCGTAGCGCCGTAACCGGCCGGTACCGCGTGAAATTCATGAATCCCTGGCGACTGCGGCGTGGCCGCAACGCGGCAGGTTCACTGCGCCCGCGCCCCCGCAGCCCCGGCCGCATCGCGGCGCGGCGGCGGGTCGGCCAGCGGGATCGAGCCCGGGGTGGCGCCGGCCCACAGGCGGCGCAGGCGGTCGAGTTCCTGGTCGAACAGGTAGTTGATGCGCTGCAACTCGGCCTGCTGATTGGTGATCAGGGTCTTGTGGGCCTCCACGGCCACGTCCACGAACTCCAGCGACTGTTTCAGCTTGGTGGGCAGGGCCTTGCCCTTGTAGAACTCGGTCTCGTCCAACAAAGGCTTGCGCTCGGCCTCGAGTTCGGCGATGCGTCGTTCCGAGTTGCGGATCGAGGCGTACACATCCTCCAGCGCTGCCTCGCGGGCCTTGCGGTGCTCGGCCTCGTTGGGATAGCGCGCCAGCAGCAGGCGGTCGCGGCGGATGGCGTCCTGCTGGGCCATGCGCTCCAGGTTGGCCTTGCGCTCGCGCGCTTCCAGCGCGGCGCGCTCGTCGGCCGTCAGGCTGGGCGGCAGCACGGTGCGGGTCGAGCCGTCCTTGTTGAGCACGCGCTGCTCGCGGTCCAGGCATTCCAGGATGGGGCGGTCCGAGGTGAGCTTGCGGCCCTTGGCATCGGTGCAGGTGTAGATGCCCTGCGCCAGCGCCGGCCCGCTGGCCAACAGCGCGGCCCCGGCGACGCCGGCCACACTCCCAAGGGCCCAGACCCCGTGTTTCATCCTCGTTCAGACTCCGTAGCGATCGCGATACGCCGCCACGCTTGCGAAATGCGTGCCCAATGCAGGATCGGCGGTCGTCTGCAGATACTGCAGCAAGTCCGTGAGGGTGGCAATCGCGCAGACCTCAAGCCCCAGTTGGCTGCGCACCCATTGGACGGCCGAGTAAGGGACATCATTGCCGTTTTCTGTCGCCTTTTCCTGTCGATCCAGGGCGATCGCCACGCCGCAGGGGGTGGCGCCGGCCGCGCGGATCATCGTGATGGACTCCCGCACCGAGGTGCCGGCCGAGATCACGTCATCGATGATCAGCACCCGTCCGGCCACCGGCGCGCCCACCAGGGTGCCGCCTTCGCCATGGTCCTTGGCTTCCTTGCGGTTGTAGGCATAGGGCACGTTGCGGCCCAGCCGCGCCAGCTCGATGGCCACCGCCGCGGCCAGCGTGATGCCCTTGTAGGCCGGGCCAAAGAGCATGTCGAAGGCCAGGCCGCTATCGACCAGGCGCTTCGCATAGAACTGCGCCAGCCGGCCCAGCTTGGCGCCGTCGTTGAACAGCCCGGCGTTGAAGAAATACGGGCTCATCCGCCCCGCCTTGGTCTTGAATTCGCCAAAGCGCAGCACCCCGGCATCGACCGAGAACTTCACGAAATCGAGGGCGAGGGGGTCGGGGGTGGGCATGTGGGGGCTCGAAGAATGGGCAAAGAATTCTAGGCGGGTCCATGATGACCGCGTGCCTAGCGCACTCCCACCAGGAACGCCGCCGGGGGCAGGATCGGGATATCGCGCCAGGGATGGAGTGCGGTCAGGTGAGGATCGCTCGCGATGATCAGCTCGGCCTGGGCTGTCCACGCCAAGGCCAGGAACTTGTTGTCCTGCGGATCCACGCAGTCGGTCACAGACTCGTTCACCTCATAGGTGGTGAGGTGGGGTTGCAGGCCGGCCAGGAAATCCAGGCGCCGCTGCCGGGACAGGTAGCGATCGAACTTGTCGCGCATCAGGACGGTCTCGACCTCCTGCCACGTCTCGGCCGAGCAGCACAGGTCGAAATGCAGCAGGGCCTTTTCAAGGGCCAGCGCCGGCACCGAGCCCGGACGGATCGCTGCCGACACCAGCACCCCGGTATCGACCACGACGGGCCTACCGAAGCTCATGCACCAGGCGGTCGATGTCGGTGTCGCTCAGTTCGGCGGCAGCCCCTCCCGGCCCCAGCGTCTGGCGGTATTGGGCATACCAGCGCGCGGCCTCCTGGCGTCGCACGCCCAGGGCTTGCAGTTCGCGCATGTCGTGTTCGCTCACCACATAAGCCACCGGACGGCCGCGGCGCGTCACCTGCACCGGTTCGCGTTGGGAGCGGTCGAGCAGTTCTCCAAAGCGGTTCTGCGCCTCGGCGGACGTGAAGGTGATCATGGAGGCCCTCCAGCGAATCACGAACTGGCTATTTTAGACAAAACCCGTGATTCACAGGTCGGGCTTGTCTCAGGCCCGTGTCAGCACGGCCGGCTCACCTGGCGTCACCGGCCCCACGTCCCGCCACGGGCTGCGCTTGCCGAAATGGCGCTCGCGCCAGTCCAGCGCCTGCCAGTACCAGCCCACGCGCCGCTCGGCCAGGCCGGGCAGCGACAGCAGGTCGGCCCCGGCCCAGGGCAGGAAGGGATTGCGCCGGCCGTAGCCCCAGATCTCGATGCGCGTGGACGGCTGCAACGAGGGCCCGCGGGCATGGAAGCCGAAGGTGTCGGCCACCACCAGCGTGTTGGCCGGCACCGCAAACAGCCGCGGCTCGGGCAGCCCCAGGCCGGCCAGCTCGTCAGGCCGGATGCGGAACGAGCCGCGGCCGGTGAGCCCTGGCGATTGCGCCGCCACCAAACTCATGGCCCGCTCCCATGCCAGGCGCTGCGGTGTGAGCCGGTGCGAGCCCGGCACATAGCAAAACGGCCCGGCATCGGCCGCCACGTCGGTCAGGAAAAACCAGGCCTTCACGGTGGGATGGAAGGTGTCGGCATGCAAATGCGTCTGCGGGTCGGGCCTGGCCTGCACCACATGGGACAGGATGGTCTGGATATAGGACACCGGCTCCTGGTCGAAGCTGCCCACGTAGCGCGTCAGGCCGTGCCACAGCGGCGAGCGCAGGAAGTCCCGCAGCGCTGGCTGAGCCGCCAGGAAGGCCGGATCGAGCGCGATGCGCCGGGTGACCGTGTCGCCCTGCAGCATCTCGCGCGCCGGGGCGCGGTGGGCCAGCAGGCGGTCGCGCAGGGCGGCGAATTCGCCGGGCGGCAGCACCTCGTGCTTCACCACAAAACCGTCGCGCTCGAAGGCGGCGCGGTCCTGCGCCGACACCAGGCCGGCCAGGCGGTGCCGCCGCATCGCCGCCAGCGCGTGCGCCGCGCGCAACCGCGCCACATGCAGCCCCCAGGCGTTCAGCCGGGGCGAGCCGATCACCGGGTTGTCGCGGAAGGATTTGGCCGCGGTGAACAGCGAGACACACCACAGCGGGCTCTTCAGCCACTGGCCAGTAGTCCAGTTCATGAAGTGAGTATTTGCAAACTATGTTTCAGAAATCCAGCCTGCCTGCGCCCCGGCGGACCCGAAGTCTGCCGCGATCAGGACGCAATGCAGGTTCTGCGTCCATCCCCCAAGAGGGTGTGCATTTGTATGCATTTGTTGCCGAGGTTCGCCCAGCCCCAGTTCTTATACTAGATAGGTTGTACGGGTGCCATTCCTACGTCTGATTGTGACGCGGCGTCCTGCCGACGTTTCTCTCTTGTTGCCTTGCCTCCCACCTCCCGCGCCAGGATGGGGGAAGGGCACAATTGCACCCTGCCGTTCCTGACACTTCACCTGACGAAATGGCCGCTCCACCCCGCCCTGCGCAACGCACCGCCTGGCAAGTCCAGCGCTCGGTGTGGTTTGCGCTGTTCCTGCGGGAACTCAAAACCCGCTTCGGCGGACGCTGGCTGGGGGTGTACTGGGTGCTGCTCGAGCCCCTGGCCCACATTGCCATCATGCTGCTCATCTTCGGTTTCATCCGCCACCGGGTGCTGCCGGGGGTGGACTTTGCCATGTTTCTGCTGGTGGGGCTGGTGCCATTCTTCATGTTCAAGAACCTCACGCTGCGTGGCATGGAGGCGGTCGATTCCAACCGCGGCCTGTTCGGCTATCGCCAGGTCAAACCCATCGACCCGTTGGTGTCGCGCGCCCTGCTCGAGGTGTCCCTGTACAGCGCGGTCTATCTGATCATGTTGGGCGTGATGGGCTGGATCGGCTTTTCCGTGGTGCCGGCCCGCCCGCTGGAGCTGATGGGCATCAGCGCCGTGTTGCTGATGTTCGGCTTCGGTTTGGGTCTGGTGTTCGCCGTGGCCACCGACGAGCTGCCCAATGCGCGCAGCTTCATCCGCATCAGCTTCATGCCGCTGTACCTGATCTCGGGCATCATCTTCCCGGTCAGCGCGCTGCCGCCGCAGGTGCTGCCCTGGCTGCTGTGGAACCCCATCCTGCACGCCATCGAGATCTCGCGCGGCCACTTCTTTGCGCAATATCACGTGCTGCCCGGCATCAGCGGCGCCTATGTGGCCGCCTGGGCCGTCGCCGCGCTCACGCTGGGGCTCAGCCTGTACCGCGTGCGCCGCCACCGCCTGCTGGCAAGCTGAGGGGCAAGCGTGATCGAGTTGCAGCACCTCACCAAGTCCTACCCCACTCCCCACGGGCGGCGCTACGTCTTTCGGGACTTGAACTTCACCTTTCCCGAGGGCGCCAACGTCGGCCTGATCGGCCCCAACGGGGCGGGCAAGTCCACGCTGATGCGCCTGATCGGCGGTATCGACGCGCCCGATTCGGGGCGTGTCCTCAGCCGCGCCAGCATCTCCTGGCCGGTGGGGTTGTCCGGCGGCTTCCAGGGCTCACTCACCGGGCGCGACAACGTGCAGTTCGTCTGCCGGCTCTATGGCGCCAGCGGCGAGGCCCTGCGCGAGAAGGTCCGTTACGTGCAGGACTTCGCCGAGATCGGCGAGTACTTCGATTTGCCGGTCAAGTCTTATTCCTCGGGCATGCGCTCGCGCCTGGCCTTTGGCCTGAGCATGGCCTTCGACTTCGACTACTACCTCATCGACGAGGTCATGGCCGTGGGCGACGCGCAGTTCCAGCACAAGTGCAAGGACGTGTTCCGCAGCAAGCTGGAGCGTTCCCGCCTGATCCTCGTTTCACACAACATGAAAGACATCGCGCAATACTGCAACGCGGTGGTGCTGGTCCGCCACGGCCAGGCCACGCTCTACACTGATGTGCAGGAAGGCATTGCCGCCTACCAGGGGCCGTCGGCACCCGCCGTACGCAGGGCCGCATGAACAAGGTCATCACCTTCCTCACCCCGGCGCGGCTCAAGCTGCTGCTGATCGGCCTGCCCTTGCTGCTGGCGCTGTTGTATTTCACCGTGCTGGCGGCCGACCGCTACGTCAGCGAATCCATCGTCACCGTGCGCCAGGCCAACCAGGAGGCCACGGCCCTGCCCGGAGCGGCCCTGATGCTGGCCGGCATCAACCCAGCCTCGCGCGAAGACAACCTCTACCTGCGCCAGTACATCCACTCGCTGGATCTGCTCAAGAAACTCGATGCCGAGCTGGGCCTGCGCGCCCACTACGAGGCCGAGAACCTTGACCCCTTCTACCGCCTGTGGGGCGGCACCAGCCAGGAATGGTTCCTGGAGTACTACCGCGCGCGGGTAGAGGTGCTGTTCGACGAGATTGCCGGCCTGCTCACCGTGCGCGTGCAAGGCTTCGAACCCGAATTTGCCCAGAAGCTCAATGCCGCCATCCTGCGCGAGAGCGAAGCCTTCGTGAACGCCTATTCGCAGCGCATCGCCCGCGAGCAGATGCAGTTTGCCGAAGCCGAACTCGACCGCGCCGCCCGGCGCCTGCAAGCGGCCAAAAACGAGGTGCTGGCCTTCCAGACCAAGTACAAGCTGCTCGACCCCACCGCCGAGGCCCAGGCCAGCGGCGCGCTGGTGGCCGAGCTGCAGGCCGCTCTGGCCAAGCAGGAAACCGAGCTGCGCGCCCTGCGCAGCTACCTGAACGACGACTCCTTCCAGGTGCAGGCCCTGCGCAACCAGGTGGAGGCCCTGCGCAAGCAGCTCGAGGCCGAGCGTTCGCGCGCCACCAACGGTCAGCGCGATGTGCGCCTGAATGAACAGGCCGCCCGCTTCCAGGACCTGCTGCTGCGCGCCGGCTTTGCCGAAGACGCCTACAAGCTCGCCCTCACCGCAGTGGAAAGCGCACGCATCGACGCCACCCGCAAGCTCAAGAGCCTGGTGGTGATCGAATCCCCCCATCAGCCCGAGGATGCGATCTATCCCCGCCGGCTGTACAACCTCATCACCTTGTTCATCGTGTGCTGCCTGCTCTACGGCGTGACCCGCCTTGTCGTGGCCACCATCCGCGAACACCAAGATTGAAGCCATGAAGCGCCTCCCCCGATGTCATCCCGTTTCGTGGCTGGCCTGTGCGCTGGTCTGGTCCCTGCCGGCCGCCGCGCAGATCACGTCTACCGACGTGATCAACACCGGCCCGCGCGGCGCCACCCAGTTGCCGCCGCTGCAAGGCCGGGCTGCGCCCAACCCGGCCGCCGCCACCGCCACCCCCACTGCTGCCGGCCAGGGCACGGCCGCCGGCACCGGCGTGACCGCCCCGCTGCCGCCCAACCCGCTCACCGCCGCGCAGCCGGTGATGTTCGGCTCGCAGATCTTCACCGGCCGCTTCGGTGCGGTGCCCTTCGCCGGCTTCAACCCCAACTACCAGATCGCCATCGGCGACCAGGTGAGCGTGCGCATGTGGGGCGGCTTCAACTTCGACGCCACCCAGCCCGTCGATGCCCAGGGCAACATCTTCATCCCCAACGTGGGGCCCATCCGCGTGCTGGGCGTGCGCAACCAGGAACTCAACGAGCTGGTCGAATCACAGGTCAAGCGCGTGTTCCGCGCCAATGTGGGCGTGTATGCCTCGCTGGCAGCAGCCCAGCCCGTGAAGGTGTACGTCACCGGCTTCGTGCGTGCGCCGGGGCTGTACGGCGGCCTGAGCAGCGACTCGGTGCTGTACTACCTCGACCAGGCCGGCGGCATCGACCCCGACCGCGGCAGCTACCTCGAAGTGGACGTGCTGCGCGGCGGCCAGGTGCGCGCGAAGTTCAACCTCTACCGCTTCTTGCTGGACGGGCAGATCGACCACCTGCAACTGCAAGACGGTGACACCATCGTGGCCTACCCGCGCAAGCACACCGTGCAGGTGGGCGGCGAGGTTCTCAACCCCTACATCTTCGAGTTCACCAAACCGGCCGTGCCCGCCAGCGAATTGTTGGCCATGGCCCGCCCGCGGCCCGGCGCCACGCACCTGAGCATCGTGCGCAAGATCGGCGAGCAGCGGCGCAGCGAATACCACCCGCTGGAAGCGGCCGCGCAGGTGATGATCGAAGACGGCGACGAAGTCACCGTCACCTCCGACAAATACCCCGGCACCATCCTCGTGCGCATCGAAGGCGCCCACCTGGGCGAGCGCAGCCTCGTGCTGCCCTATGGCGCCCGCCTGAAAGACGCCCTGGCCCGCCTGAAGCCCGCGCCCCAGGCCAACGTGGCGGGCATCCAGCTCTACCGCCGCTCGGTGGCTGCGCGGCAAAAGGAAATGCTCGACGCCTCGCTGCGCAGCCTGGAGACCTACGCCCTTACCGCGCGCAGCGCCACCAGCGAGGAAGCCGCGCTGCGCACCCGCGAGGCCGAGCTCATCTTGCAGTTCATCGACCGCGCCCGCAGCGTGCAGCCGCGCGGACAGGTCATCCTGGCCCAGCGCGACCAGGCCCCCGACACCTTGCTGGAAGACGGCGACGTGATCCGCGTGCCCGAAAGCAGCAACCTCGTCCTCGTCAGCGGCGAGGTGCTCTTCCCCAACGCGCTGGTGTACGAGCCTCAGGCCACCGTGGACGACTACGTGCAACGCGCCGGCGGCTACAACCAGGGCGCCGACAAGGCCCGCCTGATCGTGCTGCGCCAAGACGGCAGCGTGCTGCCCGGCACCGAGGTGGCCCGCCTGCAACCGGGCGACGAGATCATGGTGCTGCCCCGAATCGAGACCAAGAACGTCGAGATCACCCGTGGCATCACGCAGATCCTGTATCAGATCGCCGTGTCGGCCAAGGTGTTGCTGGGGCTGTGAGGCCGTTTTCATGACTGAAGTCGCGGTCTCCTCCCCTCGAGCATCGTCACGAGCTGGCGCGACGCGCGTGCGCGTCGCCCAGCGCGGGTGGGTGAGTTTGCCGGTATGTAATCCCGGCCCACACGACAGAACCTTGTTGGTGGAGATGCATGCCGCCGACCGACCGGGCGTGAAGTGGCAAGGGCTTTCCCTCTCGTGCCCGGTGGCACCCGGGACGACATCCCTGTGGGTTTATATCGGACCGGACATCGAAACCCTCACCGTTCATGCGGCCGATGGTCTCATTGCGAACCCCGAGCAAATGGAGCACGCCGGACAACCACCTGCGCAAGCCTGGGTGCATCCACGCTGCCGCACGGTGGCCATGTTGCATCGTCTGGGGGTGCTTCAACTACGAGAGATCGAGCTCACGGACGACGAAGATTGGCCATTGGAGTCTGTGGGAAGCGATCCGCAATTCCGCCTTGCACTCCCGTTGCAACGGGGGCGTTATCGTGTGTTCTTAGACATCGAGGCTGAAGCCTTTGATGTGTCTCCCACCGTTTACCGCAACGAAGGCGCAGGCTACACCGCTGCGTTGGCCACGCCGATGGGCCGGTATGAATCAAGCACCTGGGTGGCCGAGGTGACCCTCCACAGGGCCACCAAGGGCTTGCGCATTGACCCGATGAATGTGCCTGGCCGCTTCCGGCTGGGCGACCTGACGCTCGAACCCATTGCTGACACTTCGGCTGGCGGTGGATGGCGCTGGGCGGCCCGGCTGGCACGGCGCTTGGCAGGTCGCTGGACGGCTGACGACCTGCGCATCGAGCACGATTTGCGCGTCCTCGACCCGGTGGGCCAGCGCCTGCAGTCCACAGGGGTCGATCCCCGGCTTCGGCTGGCGGCTTGCCTGCCCGCGGGCTGGTACATGGCCGAGGTTGAGCTGCAATTGCCCGGCGCCCGGGCTGACGCCTGCTTTTATGCGGACACTGGCGCGGGCGAGAGTGAGGCGGGAGCGATGCCGCTTCCGCTGCGTTCGGGCCAGCTTGCCAAGCGGCTGCTGTATCTTCCCGCCCCAGCCAGGCTGCGTTTTGACCCGATGACCTGCCCTGGCCGCTTCCAGATCAAGCACTTTGCGCTCGTCAGAGTGACCGAGGCCTTTGCCCGCAGCCGCATGCAGCGCAAGCTAAGGAAGGTCTGCACAACACCCGCCGTAGCGTGAGTTGATGCACTCGATTTCGGATGGCGGCGTTTTCAGGCTCGCGAAGTCGGTTTGAAGGCCGATTTCGCCCCGATTCGCGGCCCCCTGGC
>NZ_JBKBVU010000265.1:0-3378 GCF_046289365.1 Caldimonas sp.
CAGGCCGCGACCCTGCCCGAGGACAAGGCCGAGGCCCTGTACCACCTCTACGACGGCGGCGGCACCCGCGCCTACGGCCCGGCGCTGCTGGTGCGCAAGAGCCTGGCCGACCGCTACTCGTTCTCGGCCTTCTACAACGTCGATGCGGTGAGCAATGCCTCCATCGACGTGGTCACCACCGCCAGCCCCTACTCCGAGCGCCGCACCGAGTACGGCCTGGGCCTGGACTACGTCTACCGCGACTCGCTGATGTCGCTGTCCACCACGCGCAGCACCGAGCCCGACTACGAGGCCAACTCGCTGGGGATCGACGTGTCGCAGGACGTGTTCGGCGGCATGACCACCGTGAGCCTGGGCTTCACCCGCGCCTGGGACAAGGTGGGCCGCTCCGACATGGGCTTCTTCGACGAGGCCCTGCACTGGCGCTACCGGCTGGGCGTCACCCAGATCCTCTCGCCGCGCTGGATGGCCAGCCTCAACGCCGAGGCGGTGTCCGACAGCGGCTTTCTCGGCAACCCGTATCGCGTGGCGCGCGTCTTCGGCGCGGCCGTGCCCGAGCGCCACCCGCGCACGCGCACCAGCCGCGCGATCAAGGGCCGCCTCACCGGCGCCATCGGCAGCGAGGCCGCCGTGCATGCGGAGTACCGCTACTTCTGGGACACCTGGGACATCACGGCCCACACCGTGGAACTGGGCTACAGCCGCTACGTGCGCGAGGACACCCTGGTGGACGGCTTCGTGCGCTACCACAGCCAGTCCAAGGCCCTGTTCTACAGCGACAACGCCACGGCCGAGACCACCTACATCTCGCGCAACCGCCAGCTCAGCACCTTCACTTCGCCGTCCGTGGGGGTGAAGCTGAGCTACCGCGCCAGACGGGTTCCCGGACAGTACGAGCTCAAGGCCCATGCGGCCTACGAGTACAAGCTGTACGACTTCAAGGACTTCACCGACATCCGCACCGGCCGGCCGTACTCGTACAACGCCAATGTCTTCCAGGTCTACCTGTCGGCCACCTTCTGACCGAGCGCGCCCATGAGAGCCACCCTGCCGTACCGACACCTCCTTCGCTTGCTGGTCGCTGCCCTCGGCCTGGCAGCCGGCCTGGCCTGGGCCAACCCCAGCGCCGCTCCTGCCCCGGCTGCCTCGCTGGACGAGCGCGTGCAGACGCTCAAGAACGACCTCATCCAGCTCAACCGCGACCTGCTGGTGCTGGAAGAGGAGTTGCTCTTTCCGGCCAGCACCCAGGTGGCGGTGTTCGTCTCGATGGACGTGGGCAAGCTCTTCGAGCTGGAGTCGGTGCAGATCCGGCTGGGCGACAAGCTCGTGGCCAGCCATCTGTACACGCCGGCCGAAGTGCAGGCTCTGCACCGCGGCGGCGTGCAGCGCCTGTACCTGGGCAACCTGCGCACCGGCACCCATGAACTGGTGGCCATCTTCACCGGCGGCGGCCCGCACCAGCGCGACTACCGGCGCGGCGCCACCGTGAAGTTCGACAAGGGCGCCGACCCGACCTACATCGAGCTGCGCATCCAGGATTCCGCCGGCAAGCTGCAGCCCGAGTTCCATGTGAAGGTCTGGCAGTAAGGACCGGTCCATGCGTCTTCGACCTCTGGCCTCCCGTTCCTGGCGCCGCGTGCTGTGCACCGGCCTGGCGGCGGCCATGCTCAGCCTGGGGGCCGCCGCGCAGACCACCCGCGGCCCCGGCCCGGTGAAAGACCCGCATTACGGTGACGGGCTCTTCCATTTCTTCCAGGACCGGTACTTCAGCGCGCTGGGCTCGCTGATGGTCTCGCAGCATTTCGGGCGGATGCCCCAGCACGCCGACGAGGCCGAGATCCTGCGCGGCGGCCTGCTGTTGTCGTATGGTCTGCACCGCGAGGCCGGGCGCATCTTCGACACCCTCATCGCACAAGGCGCCCGCCCTGCGGTGCGCGACCGCGCCTGGTACTACCTGGCCAAGATCCGCTACCAGCGCGGTCACCTCGACCAGGCCCAGGCCGCGTTGGATCGCATCGGCAGCGAGCTGCCCGCCGAGTTCCACGAAGACCATGCCCTGCTGCGCGCCCAGGTGCTGATGGCCCGCGGGCACTACGCGCAGGCCGCCGCGCTGCTGCGCGCGCAGGTCGAGGAAAGCCGCGCCCGGGCCCGCCGCAACGACCCCGAGCCCGCGATGCGTGGGGCCTATGCGCGCTACAACCTCGGCGTGGCCCTCATCCGCAACCACGAGGTCGAGGCCGGCACCCCCTGGCTGGATGAGATCGGCCAGGCCGGCGCCTACAGCGAGGAATACCGCGTGCTGCGCGACCGCGCCAACGTCGCCCTGGGCTTGGCCGCGCTGCAGGCCGAGCAGCCCCGGCAGGCGCGCCAGTACCTGGAGCGCGTGCGCCTGCACGGCCCGCAGTCGAACCAGGCCTTGCTGGGTTTCGGCTGGGCCGCCGCCGCGCTCGGCCAGCCCCGCGAGGCCCTGGTGCCCTGGATGGAGTTGGCCGGCCGCGAGAGCGACGATGCTGCCGTGCTCGAAGCGCGCATCGCCGTGCCCCATGCCCAGGCCGAGCTCGGCGCCTTTGGCCTGGCGCTGCAGGGCTACCAGGACGCGATCGCCGCCTACGAGCGCGAGCACGCCGCGCTGGACGAATCCATCGCCGCCATCCGCGCCGGCAAGCTCGTCGAAGGGCTGATGTCGCTCAACCCCGGCGTCGAGATGGGCTGGTTCTGGCAACTGCGCGAGCTGCCGCAGATGCCGCATGGCCGCCACCTGGCCCGGGTGCTGGCCCGCCACGAGTTCCAGGAAGCCTTCAAGAACTACCGCGACCTGCAGTTCCTGGCCCACCAACTGGCCCAGTGGCGCGACAAGCTCGCCGCCTTCCGCGACATCCTCGAACACCGCCAACAGGCCTTTGCCGACCGGCTGCCGCGCATCCGCGCCGCCGCCCGCGAAAGCGAAACCGGCGTGGCCGCGCTGGCGCGCCGGCGCGAGGCCGTGCAGGCCGAGCTCGAGCGCGTGATCGCGCAACGCGATGCCGCTGCGCTGGCCACGCCCAAGGAGCGCGAGCTGCTGGAGCGCCTGGCCCGCGTGCGCGAGACCCTCGCGCGGCTGGGCGATGTGCCCGAGGCTGCATCCTTGCGCGAGCGCCATCGCCTGGCCGAAGGGGTCTTGCGCTGGCGGCTGGACGAAGACTACCCCGTGCGCCTGTGGGAAGCGCGCAAGGCCCAGCGCAGCGTCGATGAGCAGCTCGCCCAGGCGCAGGCGCGTGAGGCGGCCCTGGCCCAGGCCCAACGCGACGAGCCTGCGCGCTTTGCCGCCTTCGAAGGCCGCCTCCCGGCCCTGGGGGCGCGCATCGAGGCCCTGGCCCCGCGCGTGGCCGCACTCAGCCG
>NZ_JBKBVU010000043.1:0-20535 GCF_046289365.1 Caldimonas sp.
AGATCGAGGGGGAATCGCGCGTGGTGGGACAGGTGCATGCCGCCCTGGCCCGCCAGGTGGCCCGGCGCAGCCAGCCCTTTGCGCGGCCCTGTGTGCTCCTGTCCGGCGGCGAGACGACGGTGACCGTGCGAACCCCCGGCGGGCGCGGCGGCCGCGCCACCGAGTTCCTGCTGGGTGCGGCGCTGGCGTTGCAGGGGCAACCCGGTGTGCATGTGCTGGCCGCCGACACCGACGGCATCGACGGCGTGGAGGACAACGCTGGCGCCCTCGTCACGCCCGACACCCTGGCGCGCGGCGAAGCCCTGGGTCTGCAGGCCCAGGACGCGCTCGACCGTCACGACGCCTACCGCTATTTCGAGGCGCTGGGCGATCTCGTGGTCACCGGGCCCACTTATACCAACGTCAACGACTTCCGGGCGATCTGGATCGGGTGAGCACCGGGGCTTGAACTTTTCCGGGGCAGGCCCATCTGAAGCGGCGAATCGTTCCGTCACGGTTTCCTGAGCTGTCCTTCATCACCATGAACCCGACACTCATGCCACCGCTGCCGCGGCGCTGCTGCGCCCTGTCCGACGCCCTGCGCGCCGGGCCGCCCTGAGGCCGCGGGGCCGGGCCGTTGCGCCTGAGGGGCCGCGTGCACGGCCCATGTGCGCCCGTCGGGCGCCGCGTTTCCATCCGTCTCTCAGCCCGCCGGGGGCGTCATGCAGCCCCGCGCGGCCGTGTTCGTCCCGAGGAGGAGTCTCCCATCATGATCCAGGTGGAACACCTGACGCGCCGCTATGGCGCCCTGACCGCCGTGGACGATGTCAGCTTCGACATCGCGCGCGGCGAGGTGGTGGGCCTGCTGGGCCACAACGGCGCCGGCAAGACCACCATCATGAAGATGATCACCGGCTACCTCGAGCCCACGTCGGGCTCGGTGCGCGTGGACGGCCTGGAGGTGGGCCGCCACCGGCGCGCGGTGCAGGCGCGCATCGGCTACCTCCCCGAGAACTGCCCGGTCTGGCCCGAGATGACGGTGATCGACTACCTGGACTTCCAGGCCGCCTTGCACGGTGTGGCGGCCGCCCGGCGCGACCGGGCCGTGGCCCGTGCGATCGCACGCACGGCGCTGAAGGACAAGGCCACTGCCGCGATCCACACGCTCTCGCGCGGCTACCGGCAGCGCGTCGGTGTGGCCCAGGCCCTGCTGCACGAGCCCGACATCCTCATCCTCGACGAGCCCACCAACGGCCTGGACCCGACCCAGATCCTGCAGATGCGCGAGCTCATCGGCGAGCTGGCACGCCAGGCCACGGTGATCGTCTCCACCCACATCCTGCAGGAGGTGCAGGCCAGCTGCGAACGGGTGCTGATCTTGCGGGCCGGCCGGCTGGTGCTCGATGCCCGGATCGACGCGCTGCAGCGCGGCGCAGGCCTGCTCGTGCAGGCCGAAGGCGATGTGGCCGGCGCCTTGCGCGAGGTGCCGGCCGTGCAAGGGGTGAGGGTCGAGGCCGACGCAGCGTCGCCGCGGTCTTGGTGCGTGGACGCACCGATCGATGCCGCCCCGGCCGTGGCCGAGGCGCTGGCACGCGCCGGTGTGCGCCTGTACGCCCTGCAGCCGCGCCGGCGTGACCTGGAGACCGTGTTCGCCGAGGTGAACGGCCTGGCCTGCCCGAGCGCCCCGGAGGTGACCCATGCGTGAAGCCTTGCAGGAAGTCGGGCGCATCGTCCGCAAGGAGTTCCGCGGGCATTTCGCCAGCCCGGCGGCCTATCTCTTCATCGCGGCCTTCCTGGCGGCGACGCTGTTCGTCGTTTTCTGGGTCGAGGCCTATTTCGCGCGCAACATCGCCGACCTGCGGCCGCTGTTTCGCTGGATGCCGCTGTTGCTGATCTTCCTCGTCGCGGCCCTGACGATGCGAAGCTGGTCCGAGGAACGCCGTGCCGGCACGCTGGAGAGCCTGCTGACCGCGCCGGTGCGGCCAGCCAGCCTGGTGCTGGGCAAATTTCTCGCCACCTGGGCGCTGGTGGCCCTGGCCCTGGCGCTGACCTGGCCGGTGGTGTTCACCGCCGCCTGGCTTGGGCCGCTGGACCCGGGCCCCGTGGTGGGCGGCTATGTGGCCACGCTCTTGCTGGCTGCTGCCTATGTGGCGATTGGCCAGACCCTGAGTGCGCGCACCGACAACCCCGTCGTCGCGCTCATCCTGACGGCCGCGGTGTGCGGGCTGTTCTACCTGGTGGGTGCCGACTTCTTCACCGCGCTGTTCGGCCATGGCGTGGCCGGCGTGCTGGCGCTGCTGGGCAGCGGCTCGCGTTTCGAGTCCATCACCCGTGGCGTGCTTGACCTGCGCGACCTGTACTACTACGTCTCCATTGTCGGCGTCTTCCTGCTGCTCAACCTCTATGGCCTGGAACGCCTGCGCTGGGTCGGCAACCCCTGGCAGCCGGCGCATCGCCGCTGGGCCTGGGCCCTGGGCCTGGGCGTGGCCAACCTCGTGGCCGCACACCTGTGGCTCGCGCCGCTGTCGCTGGCGCGGCTCGACCTCACCGAGGGCCGCCAGTACAGCCTGTCAGAGGCCACGCGGGCCCAGCTCGCGGCGCTGGAGGAGCCGCTGCTCATTCGTGGCTATTTTTCGTCGCGCACCCATCCGCTGCTGGCCCCGCTGGTGCCGCGCATGAAGGACGTGCTCGAGGAATATGCCGCGGCCGCCGGCGGGCGTGCCCGCGTCGAGTTCGTCGATCCGCAGCGCGACCGCCAGGCCGAGGAGGAAGCGGCCTCGCGTTACGGCATCCGGCCCGTGCCCTTCCAGATCGCCAGCCGCCACCAGGCCGCGGTGGTCAGCTCCTACTTCGACGTCGTCGTGGCCTATGGCGACCAGCACGAGACCCTGGGGTATCGCGAGCTTATCGAGGTGAAGGCCCGTGGCGAAGGCGAACTCGACGTCGTGCTGCGCGACCCCGAATACGCGCTGACGCGCGCCATCCGCAAGGTGGTGCAGGCCTACGAGGCCGCTGGCAACCCCTTGGAGCGGTTGGAGCAGCCGGTGCGTCTGGCTGCCTACGTCTCGCCCGACGAGCGTCTGCCTGAGCCGCTGCGCGAGCTGCGTGGCCATCTGGTGGCCCTTGGGGATTCGCTGCGCGAGCGCTCGCAAGGCAAGTTCGAGCTGCACTTTGCCGACCCTGACGCCGACGGCGGTACCCTCGCGCGCGAGCTGCAGCAGCGCTACGGTTTTGGCCCGCAGGTGGCCAGCCTGGTCGACCCCAAGCCCTTCTGGTTCTACATGGTGCTCGAAGGTGGCGAGGGACAGGCCGTGCAGGTGCCGCTGCCCGAACCGCTGGAGCGCGAGGCCCTGCAGCGCAACCTCGATGCCGCCTTGCAGCGCCTGGCGCCGGGGTTCCTGCGCACGGTCGCGGTGTGGCGCCCGCAAAGCCACGGCAGCCCAAGCTTCGGCCGGCTCACCGACATGCTGGGCGAGGGCGCGCGCGTGCTCGACACCGATCTGAGCGACGGCCGCGTGAGCGCGCAGGCCGACCTGCTGCTCGTGCTCAGCCCCGAGAACCTCAACGACAAGCAGCGCTTCGCGATCGACCAGTTCCTGATGCGCGGCGGCAGCGTCGTGCTGGCCACCTCGCCCTTCCAGGTCGAGGTGGGCGGCAGTCTCACGGCGCGGCGGCAGACGTCCGGCCTGGAAGACTGGCTGGCGCACCATGGGCTGCGCATCGGCGCACAGATGGTGCTTGACGAACGCAACGCCGCGCTGCCCGTGCCGGTGGAGCGCAGCCTCGGCGGCCTGACCGTGCGCGAGATCCGCATGCTGCCCTATCCGCACTTTCCGGACCTGCGCGGCGAGGGCCTGGACGCGCAGCACCCCATCACCGCCTCGCTGCGCCAGCTCACCCTCAACTGGGCTTCGCCCATCGATGTGGACGAGGCCCGGCAATCCGGCCGGCAGGTGGCCCGGCTGCTGCGCAGCTCCAACGCGAGCTGGGTGTCCGACAGCCTCGACGTGCTGCCCGACTACCGCAGCCACCCCGAGACCGGCTTTGCCGTGCAGGGCGAGCGCGGCCCGCGGCTCCTGGCCGTGGCCCTGGAGGGCCGCTTCGAGTCTTACTACCGCGGCAAGGACTCCCCGCTGGCCGAGGACGGGGCCTCCCGGGCGCTTGGCGTGATCGAGCACTCCCCGGCCTCGGCGCGGCTGGTGGTCGTGGCCAGCAACGCCTTCGGCTCGGACGCCGCGATCGACCTGGCCTCGCAGGGCCTGAACACCCTGTACCTGCAGCCCGTGGCCTTCGTGCAAAACGTCATCGACTGGGCGCTGGAGGACCGCGCGCTGCTGGCCCTGCGCGGGCGCAGTCAATGGGCGCGCACGCTCGACCCGCTGCCCGAGGGCCATGCGGCACGCTGGGAGGCGGCCAACTATGGGCTGGCTGCGCTGGGCCTGGCCGCGGTCGTGCTGTGGCGCCATCTCATCGCGCGCGCCGACCGGCGCCGCCATCAACGTGTGCTTGCGGAGGTCTGAACGATGATCCCACCACGCACCTTGTGGATCCTGGCGGGGCTGCTGGGCGTGCAACTGCTGCTGGCGCTGGCGCTGGGCCTGCCAGGGCGCAGCGATGCGCTGCGGGCTGCCGCCCGCGAGCCCCTGCTGGCCTTGTCGGCCGACCAGGTGGACCGCCTTGTGATCGAGGCCCGGGGCCCCGGCGAGCGCATCGAACTGCGGCGCGAACGCGAGCGCTGGCTGCTCACCGGCGGGGCCGCGCCCTTCCCGGCTGCCACGGGCGAGGTGCAGCGGCTGCTGGAGCGGCTGCTGGCGCTGCGCCAGGGCGTGCCCGTGGCCACCCGGGCGCAGGCCCATGAACGTTTTGGGCTCACCGACGACCGTTACGAGCGCCGCATCGTGCTGGCCCGCGGGGACCAGACGCTGGCCACGCTGGTGCTGGGCAGCTCGCCGGCGCTGCGCCAGTCGCATGCGCGTGTGGCGGGGCGTGACACCGTGCACGTGGTCGATCTGCCGGCTTACGAGGTGTCGGTGCGTGCCGATGACTGGCGCGATCTCGGCTGGCTGGCCGTGGCGCGCCCGCAGCTCGAGCGGATCGATGTGGCCGGTGTGGTCCTGCGTCCGGCCGCCGATGATGGCTCCGGCGATGGCCGGGAAGAGTCCCGCTGGCAGGCCGAGGGCCTGCCCGAGGGGCGGCGCCTGGATCCGCAGGCGGCCGAGCGTCTGGCCGGCTTGCTGGCCACCTTGCGCGTGAGCCGCGTGCTGGCGCATGACGACCTGCCGGCCCAGGCCTGGCAGGCGCCGCAGGCGCGTTGGCGCGTGGTGCGCCAAGGCGAATCCTCGCCGGTGGAGTATGTTCTGGCGCGCGGGGCCGCGGACGATGCCTACCGACTGAAGGTGTCCGGCCGTCCCGAGGTCTTTGAGCTGCCGGCCGCCACCGCCACGCAGTGGATCGAGGCCACCCGCCTGGACCGCCTGGCGCCGGCCGGCGGTTGACCCTGTGGCCCACGGACCGGCCTCACAGGCCGCGTCCGCCCGAGGGCCGCAGCAGCACCAGCAGGGCTCCTGCGCCCCCGTCCGGGGCCCGTGCCTGGGTGAAGGCGATCACCTCGTTCTTCTGCACCAGCCAGGTCTTCACCTTGGCCTTGAGCACCGGCTCGCGCCCTGGCGAGCCGTTGCCCTTGCCATGCACCACCCGCACGCAGCGCAAGCCCTGCCTGACCGCCTCGCGCAGGAAGGCGGCCAGCTGCTCGCGCGCCTCGTCGCGGCGCAGGCCGTGCAGGTCGATCTGCGCCTGGATCACCCAGTCGCCGCGGCGCAGGCGGCGCACCACCTCCGGCCCCACGCCAGGGCGGCGGAACGACAGCGCCTCGTCGGTGTCCAGCAGGGTCTCGACGTCGAACTCGTCGGAAATCGCCTCGCGCAGCACCGATTGCTCATCCAGGACACGCTGCCGCGGCCGCGGATCGGGCCGTGGACGTTGCACCGCGGCCAAGCCGCGATCTTTCAATCCATGCACCGGCCCCACGCTGCGGGCGAACAGCTCGCGTTCGTGCTGCTGGCGCGCTTCGTGTTCGCGCCGCATCGCCTCACGCTGGGCCGCTTCACGAGCCCGAGCCTGCAAAACCTGTTTGATCGCGGCCAAATCGGCCAGGCTCTTGGCTTTCATCTACAGCAAGCCCCGCTCGGCAAACGACACCACCTGCTCGCGTGCCACCACAAAGTGATCGAGCACCCGCACATCCACCAGCCCGAGCGCCGACTGCAGCGTGCGCGTCAGGGATTCATCGGCCTTGGACGGCTCGGCCACACCGGAGGGGTGATTGTGCGCCAGCAGCACGGCCGCGGCATTCAGCGCCAGGGCCCGCTTGACCACCTCGCGCGGGTAGACGCTGGTCTGCGTGAGCGTGCCGCGGAAAAGCTCTTCCATCGCCAGCAGCCGGTGCTGGGCATCGAGGAAGATCACCGCAAACACCTCGTGGGGCAGGGCGGCCAGCTTCAGGCGCAGGTAGTCCTTCACCTGAGTGGGGGATTCGAACACCGGCCGGGCCTGCAGCGCCTGGGCCAGGGCGCGACGGGCCAGCTCCAGCACGGCCACGAGCTCGGCCCGCTTGGCCGGGCCCAGGCCCTTGACGCGCCGGAGCTCATCGGCCCCCGCATGCAACAGCCCGGCCACGCCGCCGAAGCCTTGCAGTAGCTGCTGGGCCAGTTGCAGCACGGGCGTGCCCTTCAGGCCGGTGCGCAGCAGCAGGGCCAGCAGTTCGGCGTCGGCGAGGGCGGCAGGGCCCAGAGCGAGCAATTTTTCACGCGGGCGGGCGTCGGCGGGCAGGTCCTTGATCGACATGGGACATCCGGGGCGAAGGGCCGTCCAGGAGGCGGCCGAGGGGGTTGGGGCCGGACTTCTACAATGTCAGCCAGTCTACAAAACCGGAACGCGCGCCGTGGCCACCGTCCAACCCGGGTCCTTCCTGACCTTGCACTACCGCCTGGCCGGCCCTGACGGGGCCGACATCATCAACACCTTCCACGACAAACCCGCCACGTTGTCGCTGGGCGCGGGCGAACTCGCCCCGGCCATGGAGCAGCGCCTGCTGGGGCTGGAGGAGGGCGCCCGCCGCGTCTTCGAGATCCCGGCCGGCGAGGCCTTCGGCGAGCGCAATCCGCAACTGCTGCAGCGCGTCAAGCGCAGCCTGATCGACGAGCTGGGTGACCCGGACGCCGACTACCACCCCGGCGACGTCGTGCAGTTCCCGACGCCCGATGGCACGGGCACCTATGCCGGTGTGGTGCGTGAGGTGGGCGACGAGTGGATCCTGTTCGACTTCAACCACCCCCTGGCGGGCGTGCCGGTGTCCTTCGAGGTCCAGCTCATCGGGGTGCTGTGATGGCGGCCGCAGAACAGGTGAAGCTCCAGGAGGTCGTGCTGGCCGAGCCGCGCGGCTTCTGCGCGGGCGTCGATCGTGCCATCGAGATCGTCGAGCGCGCGCTGCTGAAGTACGGTGCGCCGGTTTACGTGCGCCACGAGATCGTGCACAACACCTATGTGGTCAACGACCTGAAGGCCAAGGGCGCCATCTTCATCGAGGATCTGGCCGAGGTGCCCGAAGGCGCCACGCTGGTCTTCAGCGCCCATGGCGTGCCCAAGGCCGTGCGCGAGGAAGCGCAGCGCCGCGGCTTCACGGTGTTCGACGCCACCTGTCCGCTGGTCACCAAGGTGCATGTGGAAGTGGCCAAGCTGCGCAAGGAAGGCTACGAGTTCCTGATGATCGGCCACAAGGGCCACCCCGAGGTCGAAGGCACCATGGGCCAGTTGCACGATGGCATCTACCTCGTCGAGGACGTGGCCGACGTGGAGCGCGTGCAGGTCAAAAACCCCGCCAGACTGGCGGTGGTGACGCAAACCACCTTGTCGGTGGACGACGCCGCCGAGATCCTGGCGGCCGTGCGCCGGCGTTTCCCGCAGGTGCGCGAACCCAAGCAGCAAGACATCTGCTATGCCACGCAGAACCGGCAGGATGCCGTCAAAGTGCTCGCCCCGCAGGTGGACGTCGTGATCGTCGTGGGCAGCCCCACCAGCTCCAACAGCAACCGCCTGCGGGAGCTGGCCGATCGCCTGGGCACCCCGGCCTACATGGTCGACCAGCCCGACGACCTGCGCCCCGAGTGGTTCGCGGGCAAGCAGCGCGTGGGCCTGACCGCCGGCGCTTCGGCACCCGACATCTTGGTGCAGCAGGTCATCGAGCGCCTGCGGGGCCTGGGGGCCACTGCCGTGCGCCGCATGGACGGCATCCAGGAAACCATGCGCTTTCCGCTGCCGCGCGGTTTGGGCGACAAGTCCATGGGCCAGCCCCCCAGCCCCTCCCATCTGCACGCCAGCCCACGCTGATTCCCTTCTCCAGAACACGAACACACCATGCTCGACATCAACCTGCTGCGCAAGGACCTCGATGCGGTCGTGCAGCGCCTGTCCACCCGCAAGTCGCCGCAACCCTTCCTCGACGTCGAGCGCTTCACCGCGCTGGAAGCCGAGCGCAAGTTCATCCAGACGCGCACCGAGGAACTCCAGGCCAAGCGCAATGCACTGTCCAAGCGCATCGGCCAGCTCAAGGCCCAGGGTCAGGACACCGCCGCGACCATGGCCGAAGTGGCCGGCATCGGCGACGAACTCAAAGCCAGTGCCGAGCGGCTCGACGTGGTGCAGCAGGAACTGAACGCGCTGCTGATGTCCGTGCCCAACCTGCCGCACGACAGCGTGCCGGTCGGCGCGGACGAAGCAGCCAACGTCGAGGTGCGCCGCTGGGGCACGCCGCGCCGCTTCGACTTCCCCGTGAAGGACCACGTGGACCTGGGCACCCCGTTGGGCCTGGACTTCGAAACCGGCGCCAAGCTCTCGGGCGCCCGCTTCACCTTCATGCGTGGCCCCATCGCCCGATTGCACCGGGCGCTGGCGCAGTTCATGCTGGATGTGCAGACCACCGAGCACGGCTACACCGAGTGCTACACGCCCTACATCGTCAACCGCGAGGTGCTGGAAGGCACGGGGCAGTTGCCCAAGTTCAAGGACGACATGTTCTGGGTCCTGCGCGGCGGGGACGAACAGTCGCAAGAACAATACCTCATCTCCACCTCGGAGATCTCGCTCACCAACACCGTGCGAGAGCAGATCCTGCCGCTGGAGGCCCTGCCGATCAAGCTCACCGCCCACAGCCCGTGCTTCCGCTCGGAAGCCGGCAGCGCCGGGCGCGACACCCGCGGCATGATCCGCCAGCACCAGTTCGACAAAGTCGAGATGGTGCAGATCGTCCACCCCGACAAGAGCTACGAGGCGCTGGAGGAGATGGTGGGCCATGCCGAGGCCATCCTGCAAAAGCTCGGCCTGCCCTACCGCGTGATCACCCTGTGTACTGGTGACATGGGCTTCGGCGCGGCCAAGACCTACGACCTGGAAGTGTGGCTGCCGGCGCAGAACACCTACCGCGAGATCTCCAGCTGCTCCAACTGCGAAGCCTTCCAGGCCCGCCGCATGCAGGCGCGCTTCAAGAACGCCCAGGGCAAGAATGAACTCGTGCACACCCTCAACGGCTCGGGCCTGGCGGTGGGCCGCGCGCTCGTGGCCGTGCTCGAGAACTACCAGCGCGCCGACGGCAGCATCGAGGTGCCCGAGGTGCTGAGGCCCTACCTGGGCGGGCTTGCCGAGCTAAGGGCCTGACACGCTATAATCCAAGGCTTCGCTCGCGGAAGACCACCCGCGAGCCGACGATCCCAGGAAAGGTGGCAGAGTGGTCGAATGCGCCGGACTCGAAATCCGGTATACGGGTTTCCCGTATCGAGGGTTCGAATCCCTCCCTTTCCGCCAAAAACGACAACGCCCGCATCGCGGGCGTTTGTCATTTCACTGCGACTACTTCGGCCCCGCAAGGAACCATGCGATCACGCCGATCACGGGCAGCACGATGATCAGCACGATCCAGAACACCTTGGATCCCGTGCTGGCGCCGCTGCCGGCGACCTTCACGATCGCGTAAACGACGACGATCAGCCAGAGCAGGCCGAAGAGTCCGCCAACTTCGATGCCCATGGGGGCCTCCCTCGGAAGTGGATGAGAGCCTCACATTACCAGGGCCTTCCGGCAGGCGCCATGGGCACGGGCGCGCTCACCTGTGTCAGTGCATTCCTACCAGATGGATAGCGGTGCTTGGCTTACCCCAGCGGCACCAGATGCAGATGCCCATGCCGGACGCCGCGCTGGGCGAGCATGGATTCGGCGAAATGGCGAACCTCATCGGCCGGCCCCTTGAGGATCACTGTTTCCATGCATAGGTCGTGTGCCAGATGAGCGTGCATGGACGATACCGTCAGTTCGTGGTGGTTGTGCTGCTTGTCGGTCAGCCGGGCGGCTAAGGTGCGTTCGTGATGGTCGTACACATAGGTAAGTGTGGCCGCACAGGCTGCCTGAGGGGACAACTGCAAGGTCTGTTCACCCAGTTCGCGCCTCACCATGTCCCGGAAGGCTTCGGAACGGTTTTCGTAACCCCGTTGCTCAATCAGCACTTCGAAGTCGGCGGCCAGGTTGTCGTCGATGGATATCGTCAGTCTCTGCATGGGACTCTCCTGGGCGCGATTGTGCGGCTACGTCGTTCGGCGTATGTATGAGGAAGCTAATCTTCTTCATACTGACTCGATCTCGGCCCCAATGGATCCCCACCACGATGCGACTCCCATCCATCACAGCCGGCCTGGCATTGACCCTTCTCGGTGTTGCATCGGCGCAGCCAGGGACGTCACTCGAGCCCATTGAGGTCAAGGGGCACTACGACAATGCGGTGGGCACCTCGGATGCGGCTTCACAGGGCACGATACGGCGAGAACTGCTGGACAGCCGGCCCGCCTTGCGGCCGGGGGAGGTGCTGGAGTACGTGCCTGGAATGATCGTCACACAGCACTCGGGCGATGGCAAGGCCAACCAGTACTTCCTGCGCGGTTTCAACCTCGACCACGGCACTGACTTCGCGACCTGGGTGGATGGCATGCCCGCCAACATGCCGAGTCACGGCCACGGCCAAGGCTACACCGACCTGAACTTCATCATGCCTGAGTTGATCGAGCAGATCCGTTACCGCAAAGGCCCGTACTGGGCCACCATCGGTGACTTCGGATCGGCGGGTGCTGCCGAGATGGTTTATCGCAGTGCCCTGGAGCGTCCGTTTGTCCAGGTCACGCTGGGTGAACGAGCCTATCGGCGAGTGGTGTTCGGGGGCTCGACGGCTCTGCAGACCGACACGGTGCTGCTGGCGGGCCTCGAACTCGCCGGCAACGACGGCCCCTGGGTGGTCGAGCAGGATCTGCGCAAGCTCAATGGGGTGCTGCGCTGGACCGCGGGGTCCCGCGTCAGGGGCTGGGCGATCACTGCGATGGCCTACGATGCCCGATGGAATGCGACCGATCAGGTCCCCGTTCGTGCCATCGAGTCGGGCGTCATCTCACGTTTTGGTGCGATAGACCCCACCGATGGTGGGCGCAGCGCGCGCTACAGCATGTCGGGGACTTGGCACGATCGCTGGGCCGAGGGCGGGATCAGCCTGGGTACGTATGCGATGCACTACGAGCTGGGCCTGTATTCCAACTTCACCTATGCGATGGACCGTCCCACCGAGGGCGACCAGTTCGAACAGCGCGACGACCGCGATGTGTTCGGCTTCACGGCATCGCGCGACTGGGTACACAGGCTTGGAGCATTCGATGCCACCACGGAAGTGGGTCTGCAGTGGCGGCATGATCGCATCCGCGTCGGGCTGTATGACACCGTGGCGCGGCGGCGCACCACCACCACACGCGAAGACCGCGTTCGGCAACACAACCTGGGCTTGTATGCCGAGAACCGTGTGCAATGGGCTCCCTGGTTGCGCAGCGTGGCGGGCTTGCGTGCGGAGGTGTTCGAGGCGCGCGTGGACAGCGATCTGGTGGACAACTCGGGCCGGACTTCCGACCATCAGTGGTCACCAAAGCTGGCACTGGTCCTTGGGCCTTGGACCAACACGGAATTCTTCGTCAGCGCGGGAAGGGGTTTTCATAGCAACGATGCTCGCGGTACCACCACGCGCGTCGACCCGCGCAGTGGCGACCCTGCCGACATGGTGCCCGCGCTCGTGGCCAGTCGCGGTCACGAGGTGGGCGTTCGCACCGAAGCCCTACCCGGTTTGCAGAGCTCCCTGTCAGTGTGGTGGCTGAAGATGGGCTCAGAACTCGTCTATGTTGGCGACGCCGGCACCACCGAGGCCACACGCCCCAGTCGGCGCCGCGGCATCGAGTGGAACAACCGCTGGACGCCTTCCTCCTGGCTGCTGTTCGACGCTGATCTGGCCTGGACCCATGCGCGCTATGCCGATGCGAGCCCTGATGTGAACCGGATCCCCGGCGCGGTTGAGCGGGTGGCCTCGGTGGCCGCCACGCTGACGCAGGCAGCCGGCTGGTCGGCCAGCCTGCAGTGGCGCTACCTCGGGGCCCGTCCCTTGATCGAGGACAACAGCGTGCGGTCCAGGTCGACCCTGCTGACGAACCTTCGGATTGCCCGCCAACTGACGCCTCGCCTGGGGGTAACGCTCGACGTGTTCAACCTTCTGGATCGACGGGTCAACGACATCGAGTATTTCTACGAGTCCCAGTTGCCGGGTGAAACCACGCCTGTGGCGGACCGCCACGTCCATCCGGCCGAGCCACGCACGGTGAGGCTCACCTTGAAAGCGAGCTTCTGATCAACGAGTGCGACAAGGGGAGGGGTTGCCAGATTTTCTTCGGAGGTTACCTGTCCGACTCTGATCCGGATCCGGTCTGAGGGGGCAAAAACCACCAACAATCCAACTGGCGCAGGCGCACCATGGCGGCAATCGTCGCCCTGGCCTGCACCATGAACTCGTCACCCATCTCCCCGCTCTTCCATACCCCGAGCCCCTTTGCCGAGCAGCCGCTGAGGCGGGCCATCACCGCCGCCACGCGCTTGCCTGAGCCGCAGGTGATGGCAGCCCTGCTGGAACGCGCCCGGCTGCCGCAGACCCTGGCGGCGCCGGTCGAAGCCCTGGCTCGGCGCCTCACCCAGCGCCTGCGTGAGCGACAGACTGGAGCCGGGCGGGCCGGCCTGGTGCAGGGCCTGCTGCACGAGTATTCGCTGTCGTCCCAGGAAGGCGTGGCTTTGATGTGTCTGGCCGAGGCGCTGCTGCGCATTCCCGATGCCGCCACGCGCGATGCGCTGATCCGCGACAAGATCGCGCGCGGCCAGTGGCAGGCGCATCTGGGGCGCAGCCCCTCGCTCTTCGTGAACGCGGCCACCTGGGGCCTGCTGATCACCGGCAAGCTCGTGGCCACCCACAGCGAGACGGGCCTGTCGGCCTCGCTCACGCGATTGGTCGCAGCCGGTGGTGAGCCGCTGATCCGCAAGGGGGTGGACCTGGCGATGCGCCTGATGGGCGAGCAGTTCGTCACCGGCGAAACCATCGGCGAGGCACTGCAGCGCGCGAAGGCGCGCGAGGCCGAGGGCTTTCGCCATTCCTACGACATGCTGGGCGAGGCCGCGATGACGGCCGCCGATGCGCGGCGCTATGCGCAGGCTTACGAGGCGGCCATCGATGCGATCGGGCGGGCCTCGGGCGGGCGCGGTGTGATCGAGGGCCCCGGCATCTCGATCAAGCTCTCGGCCCTGCATCCGCGCTACCACCGCGCGCAGCGGGAGCGGGTGATGGACGAACTCTACCCCGTGCTGCTGGGCCTGGCGCAGCGGGCCAGGGCGCACGATCTGGGTCTGAACATCGACGCCGAGGAGGCCGAGCGGCTGGAGCTCTCGCTCGACCTGCTGGAGCGGCTGTGCGGCGAACCCTCGCTGGCCGGGTGGCAGGGCCTGGGCTTTGTGGTGCAGGCCTACCAGAAGCGCGCGCTGCCGGTGATCGAGCACCTGATCGAGCTGGCCCGGCGCCACGAGCGCCGGCTGATGGTGCGCCTGGTGAAAGGCGCCTACTGGGACAGCGAGATCAAGCGCGCCCAGGTGGACGGCCAGGACGACTACCCGGTGTTCACGCGCAAGGTGCACACCGACGTGTCCTACCTCGCCTGCGCACGCGTGCTGCTCGCGGCGCCCGAGGCGGTGTATCCGCAGTTCGCCACGCACAATGCGCAGACGCTGGCGGCCCTGTACCACCTGGCCGATCCGGCGCGCTGGCAGCCGGGGCAGTATGAGTTCCAGTGCCTGCACGGCATGGGCGAGCCGCTGTACGAGCAGGTGGTGGCCCCGCCCGAGGCCGGTGGCCTGGGACGCCCCTGCCGCATCTATGCGCCGGTGGGCACGCACGAGACCCTGCTGGCCTACCTCGTGCGCCGCCTGCTGGAAAACGGCGCCAACACGTCCTTCGTGCACCGCATGGCCGACACCACCGTGCCGCTGGACGAGCTGGTGCGTGACCCCGTGTCGCAGGTGGAGCAGGCGGCCTCACAGGACGGCGGTGTGGGCCGCCCGCATCCGGCCATCGTGCGGCCGTGCGACCTCCGGGGCGCCGCCCGGCGCAACTCGCGCGGGCTGGACCTGGCCGACGAGCGCGTGCTGGCAGCGGTGTCCGAGGCCCTCGAGGCGACGCGGCGACAGGCCTGGCGCTGTGCACCTTTGGTGGCGGGTGAAGCGACGATCGAGGGCGAGGCCGTGCCGGTGGTCAACCCGGCCGACCCCACGGACCGGGTGGGCACGGTGATCGAGGCCTCTTTCGAGATGATCGACCGGGCCGTGCAGCAGGCCCGGCCCTGGGCCGTGACGCCCGCGCGCGAGCGTGCCGCTGTGCTGGACCGCGCCGCCGACGCGCTGGAAGCGCAGATGCCGGTGCTGATGGGCCTGCTGATGCGCGAGGCCGGCAAGACGGCCGCCAACGCCGTGGCCGAGGTGCGCGAGGCGGTGGACTTCCTGCGCTTCGATGCGGCCCAGTTGCGCGCCGAGTTCGACGGCGTGGACCATGCTGCGCTGGGCCCGGTGGTGTGCATCAGCCCGTGGAACTTCCCGCTGGCCATCTTCGTGGGCCAGGTGGCGGCCGCGCTGGCGGCGGGCAATGCGGTGCTGGCCAAGCCGGCCGAGCAGACGCCTCTGATTGCCGCGCAGGCGGTGCAGGCCTTGTGGCAGGCCGGGGTGCCTCGCCAGGCCTTGCAACTGCTGCCGGGCCCCGGCGAGACGGTGGGCGCGCGCCTGGTGGCCGATGCGCGCATCCGCGGCGTGCTCTTCACCGGGTCCACCGAGGTGGCACGCCTGCTGCAGCACGCCCTGGCGGGCCGCCTCGACGACCGCGGGCAGCCTGTGCCCCTGGTGGCCGAAACGGGAGGCCAGAACGCGATGATCGTCGACTCCTCGGCCCTGCCCGAGCAGGTGGTGGCCGATGTGCTCACCTCGGCCTTCGACAGCGCCGGCCAGCGTTGCTCGGCGCTGCGCGTGCTGTGCCTGCAGGAGGAGGTGGCCGACACCATCCTCACGATGCTCAAAGGGGCGATGGAGGAGCTGGTGCTGGGCCGCCCCGACCGCCTGGCCGTGGACGTGGGCCCGGTGATCGATGCCGACGCCCGCTTCCGCATCGAGGCCCACATCGAAGCGATGCGCGCGCGGGGCCGGCGCGTCCACACGCTGCGGGCGCGCCATGGCGGCCCCTTGCCCCCCGGTCACTTCGTGCCGCCCATGCTGATCGAGATCGATCATCTGTCCGAACTCCAGCGCGAGGTCTTCGGTCCGGTGTTGCACGTGCTGCGCTACCGGCGCGAGGCGCTGGACGCGCTCATCGCGCAGATCCACGCCACCGGCTACGGCCTCACACTGGGTCTGCACACCCGCATCGACGAAACCGTGGAGCATGTGCTGCGCAGCGCCCACGTCGGCAACGTCTATGTGAACCGCAACATGATCGGGGCGGTGGTGGGCGTGCAGCCCTTCGGGGGCGAAGGGCTGTCGGGCACCGGGCCCAAGGCGGGCGGGCCGCTGTATTTGTACCGGCTGCTGGCGCGGGGCCCGGGCGAGGTGCTCGCGCACGCGCTGGGCGGCCACCCCCCACCCATGGCGCCGGCCCTGCGGGCCTTGCGCGACTGGGCCGCGCAGGGGCAGCCCGTGCTGGCGCAGGTCTGCGAGCGCCTGGCGGCCGCCTCCCGGGTGGGCCTGGTGCAGACCCTGCCGGGCCCCACCGGCGAACGCAACACCTACCACCTGCTGGGCCGCGACGCGGTGCTCTGTCTGGCCGAAGCCGATACGGACCGTCTGGTGCAACTGGCGGCCGTGCTGGCCGTGGGGGCTCACGCCATCTGGCCCACCGAGGCTTCCGCGCTGGCCGAGCGCCTGCCGCCCGAGGTGGCCCGGCATCTCGAGCTGCGCGCCCATGCCTTGCAGGCCCCGGGCCGGCTGGATGCCGTGCTGCTGCACGGCCCTCCCGAATCGGCCCGGGCCGTTCTGCGGGCCCTGGCCGAGCGCCCCGGCCCGGTGGTCAGTCTGACCCGGTGCGCAGCGGGCGACACCCGGGTCCCCCTCGAGCGCCTGGTGATCGAGCGCTCGGTGAGCATCAACACGGCGGCCGCCGGCGGCAACGCCTCGTTGATGACGCTGGACTGAGACAGGCCGGCGCTGTCTCCCCGCAGGCCGACCCGCGGCCTTGTGAAGCCGCTGGGTTGGTGGGCAGGGAGTTCATGAGATCACCCCCAGGATTCGAACATTGGGGATGCCCGTCCGGCGTTTTCACGGGACGGGGCGGCCCGCGGCGGCCGACCACAGGGCATGCCAGGTCGGCGCATCCAGACGCAGCGACAACGCCGCCACCGCCTCGCGCATCGCCTCGATGCGACGCGAACCGACGATGGGGTGAGGCCGGCAGGGCAGGCGCAGCAGCCAGGCATGCGCCATGGTGGCCGCGCTGCAGCCGTGCTCGTGCGCCACGGCCTGCAGGGCCGCGCGCACGCGCCGTTCGGGCTCGCCTTCCCCACTGAAAAGCCGGCCACCCGCCAGCGGCGACCAGATCATCGGCGACAGCCGCAACCGCTGCATCTGGTCGAAGCTGCCATCGTGCAAAGGCGCCAGGTGCAGCAGCGAGCACTCGACCTGGTTGGTGACCAAGGTCGTGCGGCTGGCCAGCAGCTCGAACTGTGCCGGCGAGTAATTCGACACGCCGAAGTGCTTCACCTTGCCCGCGGTGCGCAGGTGCTCGAAGGTCTCGGCCACCTCGTCGGCATCGAGCAACGGGTCGGGGCGGTGCAGCAGTAGGAGATCCAGGTGATCGGTGCGCAGGGCCTTGAGCGAATGCTCCACGCTGGCGATGATGTGATCGCGCGAGCTGTCGTAGGCCTTCACACGGTACTGGGGGCGCTGCGGTGACACGAGCTGGATGCCGCACTTGCTCACCAGTTGCAGGCGCGCTCGCAGGTGCGGCGCCAGCGCCAGGGCCTCGCCGAACAAGGCTTCGACGGTGTAGCCGCCGTAGATGTCGGCATGGTCGAAGCTCGTCACACCCAGCTCGACGCATTGCTCGATCCAGCGCAGCCGCTCCTGTGGTGTCCAGCCCCACTGGTCCAGGCGCCAGCAGCCGGCCACGATGGGCGAGAGCAGAGCGGGGGAGGCAGGTTTCATGGCGGTTACCTCGGCTGGAAACGAACGAGGCGCCCGCAAAGGGCGCCTCGTCCAGAGGAGCGATGGGGGCTCAGACGTTGAACAGGAAGTGCATCACATCGCCGTCCTTGACGATGTACTCCTTGCCCTCGGCGCGCATCTTGCCGGCATCCTTGGCGCCTTGTTCTCCGCCATAGGCGATGTAGTCGTCGTAGGCGATGGTTTGCGCACGGATGAAGCCGCGCTCGAAGTCGGTGTGGATGACCCCGGCGGCCTGGGGGGCCGTGGCGCCGATGGGCACGGTCCAGGCGCGCACTTCCTTCTCGCCGGCGGTGAAGTAGGTCTGCAGGCCCAGCAGCTTGAAAGCAGCGCGGATCAGGCGGTTCAGGCCGGGCTCGTCCTGGCCCATGGCCTGCAGGAACATGAGCCGGTCTTCGTCGCTCATGTCGGCCAGCTCGGCCTCGGTCTTGGCGCAGATGGCCACCACCGGTGCGTTCTGCCGTGCGGCGTAGTCCTTCAGGCGGTCGAGCAAGGGGTTGTTCTCGAAGCCGTCCTCGGCCACGTTGCCCACGAACATCGCCGGCTTGGCGGTGATCAGGCACAGCGGCTTGAGCACGGCCAGCTCTTCCTTGCTGAAGTCGATCGTGCGCACCGGCTGGCCCTCGTTCAGCGCGGCCTGGCACTTGCTCAGCACATCCACCAGGCGCTGAGCCTCCTTGTCGCCGCCGGCACGCGCCACCTTGGTGTAGCGCAGCAGGCTCTTTTCCACCGTGGCCAGGTCGGCCAGGCACAGTTCGGTCTGGATCACCTCGATGTCGGAGATGGGATCGACCCGGCCGGCCACATGGATGATGTTCTCGTCCTCGAAGCAGCGCACCACGTTGACGATGGCGTCGGTCTCACGGATGTGGCTGAGGAACTGGTTGCCCAGGCCCTCGCCCTTGGACGCGCCCGCCACCAGGCCGGCGATGTCCACGAACTCCACGATGGCCGGCACCACCCGTTCGGGCTTGACGATCTCGGCAAGCTTGGCCAGGCGCGGGTCGGGCAGCTCCACGATGCCCACATTGGGCTCGATGGTGCAGAAGGGGTAGTTCTCGGCGGCGATGCCGGCCTTGGTGAGGGCGTTGAAGAGCGTGGACTTGCCCACGTTGGGCAGGCCCACGATGCCGCATTTCAGGCTCATGATGTCTCGGGCTCGGCGGGGTCAAACCTCGGATTTTACCGGGGCGTGGCAGACGTCCGGCAGCGCGCAGGCGACCGGACGGCGCACCACCACACGCCAGCCGGCCTGCAGCCCCCAGGGGGTGACTGGCCAGCAGTGGCGCACGCTGAGGGCGCGGATGAAGGGGTGGCCATGCGCACACAGCAGGGTGTGTACGTCCGGGGCCTGCGCGATGGCTGTGTGCAACAACAAGCTGCCCAGACCGCGGCGGCGCAGTCGGGGATGCACCACCACGGCCAGTTCGCACACATGGGCCTGGGCGGTGTCGAACAGATGCAAGGCCGCCACCAGCCCCAGGTCATCCCCGGCCCACAAGCCCCAGGCACGTTGCTCGTTCCAAGGCAGGCGCTGGATCCACCCGCACAAGGCGTCGTCGTCGATGGCGTGGCCGAAGCGCGTGCGACGATCACGCCCGGGCAGCGCCAGCATCAGCAACTGCAAGGCGTGAGCGTGCGCCGGCTGCAGGGCTTGCAGCTCAAGTGTCGAGGGCCACATAGGTCATCGTCGCGGTGGTGCAGCGCCGCTGTTGCCCGGTGTCGGCCGACTCGATCCACATTTGCGCCTGGACCTGGATCGAGCGGCGCCCGGTGCGGCTGACCCAGGCGTGCACTTCGACGATGTCGCCCACATGGGCCGGGGCGTCGAAATCCACCCGCTCGCAGCCGGCCATCACCACCGTGCGCCGGCTGTGGCGTGTGGCGGCGACGAAACCGGCTTTGGCCATCCAGGCCATGGCCGGACCGCCGTGCAGGATGCCGCGGTGGTTCACATGGCTGGGAAAGACGATCTCGGCCACGGTACAGGCCTGGGCCGGTGGCTCGATGCTCGTGGCAGCGGGCACCGAGGCGGTCGCAGCACGCGCAGCGTGCGATGGGGGAAGCACCATCACGAAGCGCCCGCTCACGCAGGTGGCCCGATCGCCGCTGAGCAGATCTTCACGGACCAGCTCGGCTTCGATCCAGGCCGAGCGCTGGCCGATGTCGGTGACGCGCGCGTGCGCTTCGACGAGCTGACCGGCCGGGGCCGCGCAGGCAAAAGCCAGCTCGGTGATGCTGGCGGTCACCACGGGGCCGGACAAGGCCCGCGCGCCGACGATATAGGCCATCCGGTCCAGCATGGCCACGGCTGCGCCGCCGAACAGGGTGCCATGGTGGTTGGACTGGTCCGGCCACACCATGTCCACGGTGCGCAGGCTGGGCAGGGGCGGGGGCGTATCGTGCTTCGAGGCGGGCGAGGGCATGAGATGACGACTCCTTCACAGCAAGGGCAAGGCGTCGTCAAGGCCGGATGCAGCGGCAGACCCGGCGAGGGCAGGCTGGCATGCCGCCACCGTCAGGGTCGACCACGCGCCCAGATCAGGGACACCCCGCCCTGTTCACAGACACAGTGCTTCACGGCAGGTCTCCTGGCTCTCGGGTCATGGTTCGGGTCGGTCTTCCCAGCACGAGGCCAGTGACGTGTTGGACCGCGAACTCGCCGATCACAGTTGCGGGGGCAGCCACAGCGCAGGTCGCTTGCACGACCCTTCTGTCGTTCCCTTTTCATTCTTGCCGCGGGGCAAGAAACCGCGAAGCATTTTCACTTTACCTCAAGCCAGACACGGTGTGTGCTCGCGCAGCTCGCGCGCGGCGGCCACCATGTTTCGCAAAGCGGGCAGCACTTCGTGCCACTGCCGGGTCTTCAGGCCGCAGTCGGGGTTGACCCACAACTGGCGGGGCGACAGATGCTGCGCCGCG